>NZ_WBRZ01000086.1:0-19781 GCF_008923895.1 Pseudomonas sp. GXM4 | reverse complement strand
TGATCAGACGCCACTGAACTCAACGCTTGGCGATGATATACACCGCATGCACGATCCCTGGAATGTAGCCGCACAGCGTCAGCAGAATGTTCAGCCAGAACGCCCCGCCAAACCCGACCTGCAGAAACACGCCCAGTGGCGGCAACAGAATAGCGATGATGATACGAATGAAATCCATGGGGCAGCTCCTGAATGGGGGTTGGCTCACTTGAGCCATACAAGCTAATCGACACGCGCCGTTCGTCAGGGTTCAGTGCGATAGCTGCGTCAGGCTCAAGCGAGAATTTTCAACCCATGTTTTTGTACGATGCTCAGTAGTTTGAGCGCCATACCGCTGGGATGTTTGTCACCCGATTCCCACTGCTTCACCGTGGATGCACTTGTGTTGAGATAGCGTGCAAATACCGGTTGGCTGACCTTGTTTCGCTCGCGTAGCGCCTTGATCTCCTCAGCCGGGATCGCTAAGGGAACCGATGCCAGACAGGAGTCATCGAATTCTCGCATCGTTGCCTTGTTTATTGCTCCGACAGCAAGCAACGCCCCGGCTGATTCGTGTATCGATTCGAAAACTTCACTTTTGAATTTCTTACTCATGACATATCTCCACAAACTCCTTCATCGCCAACAAGTCGCTGATCTGCGCTTCGGTCAGTTGCGCATAGACCTTTGCCAATTTACGTAAATCCTTCAATTCTGTTGGCGTGATATTGCTTTGATCCTGCTTGGCGAAAAGCACTTGGTAGATCCAGTGACGTCCACCTTTTGCCAAAACGATCGAACGGTGACGGTTCGCCTTCAAGCGCTTCTTCCACACGCCTCCGCCAAGATTGTCCGCCTGTCCCTGAAGCATCTGGTGAAACGCCTCTTGCAACTCTTCATCTGTGATCCGCGCCCTACTGGCCTGGAGGGCGAAGCGTTTGGTCTTGAACAGCCTCAATGGCATAGGTATCCCTTCCAAAAACATACCACCTAGTGGTACAGATCGCAAAACGGCTTTTTCGGTGATACCGATCAGGCCGTAGCCGCATCCCTTGCTGGCATTCTCTAAAAGACCATCCACGGTACGATCCCTCAAGCTCTAAATCACGTCTGTAAAACCCGGCCACAAAAAAAACGCCCCACGCCAAAAGAATCAGGCGTGGGGCGTGCGTTATACCGCGAGACGGTTCGAGTAATCGGTTGGGGCTGCTCAGCTCACACGGCAATGCCCTTGCGACATTGCACTTGGGCGGTGCGCACTCGCGAGAAGGCGCGGCCCAGGCGCAGGAGCATTTCGTCGATGTTGGCTTTGCTGACAGTGAGGGCCGGGGTGAAGCGCAGGCAGTCAGGCTGCGCGGCGTTCAATATCAGGCCTTCGTGAAATGCGGCATGGACGACGGCGTCGGCGCATTCGTCGGACAGCGTCAACCCGTAAAACAGGCCTTGGCCGCGCAACTCGCCGTGGCCGTAGCGGTGGGCCAGTCGCGCAAGGCCTTCGCGCAAATGCTGGCCGCTGTCGTTAACCTGCTGGAGAAAGCTGCGGTCATGGATGCTGTCGAGCACCACCAGACCGGCCGCCGTCATCAAGGCGTTGCCGTGATGGGTGCCGCTCAGCTCGCCGGTGGCGAAGCAGCAGGCCTTGCCTCGCGTCAGCAAGGCCGCCAGCGGCAAACCGCCGCCAAGACCTTTGCCGAGCACGACGATATCGGCGCGAATCCCGTAGGACTGTTCGGCAAGCAAGCTGCCGCAGCGGCCCATACCCGTCTGCACTTCGTCGAGAATCAGCAGGATGCCCAGGTCACGACACAGTCGCTCGACCCCTTTGAGGTAATGCTCGGTCGCCGGAATGACCCCGGCATCGCTCTGGATCGGCTCCAGCATGATCGCCACGGTCTGCGCGTCCACCGCCGCATGCAGCGCCGGCAGGTCGTTGAATGGCACTCGATCAATCGTCGCCAGACTGCGGCCATGACAACCCTGCTCAGCCATGATGATCCGCGAGGCGCCGCCGCGATGCAGCTGCCCCCATTTGCGCGCCAGTTTGATCGCCGCCTCACAAGCCTCGCTGCCACTGTTGAGCAGATACGCCTGTTCGCTGGACGTGCTGGCGCACAGACGCTCGGCGAGGCTGAGCATGCCGCGATTGTGCAGATTGCAGCCTGGATTGATCAGCGCCTGGGCCTGATTGGCGATGGCTTTGACCAGCGCCGTGGGGCTGTGGCCAAGGCTGTTGGCGCCGCCTGCCTGGGAAAAGTCGAGGTAGGCGCGATCATTGCTGTCCCACAGCCAGGAACCCTGGCCGCGAACGAACACTTGTTGCGGCCGATCGACGCTGGGCATCAGGCGTTGAGCATGGAGGTGGTCGCTCAAGGCGGATGGCCCCGCCTCGAAGGTGAGGTCATCCAGACTCGGCGTCTGGCGCCGCAAACTGAATAGATTCATGCGGAAAAACCTCGCTGGAGGTTTTTTGAACTGCCTATGTAATCACGAACGAAGCAAATGGAATTCGTCACGCTTTCTGGCCCTGCAAGCCTTGTGAATGCGGTTAGACTAGGCGCGCAAACGGCTCCAGGCCATTTCGATTTCACAGCCATTTCGATAAGCGCTACTTATGGATTTCAAACAACTGCGTTATTTCGTCGCGGTCTACGAAGAAGGCCATGTCGGCCGTGCGGCTGAGCGCTTGTCGATCTCACAACCGGCGCTGTCGCAACAGATCCGTCAGCTGGAGCAGAATCTCGACGTCACCCTGTTCGAACGCAGCAGTAAACGCCTGCTGCCGACCCTCGCTGCGCATACGCTATACAACCACGCGTTGCCATTGCTTGATGGCTTGCAGCGGGCGCGCGAGGCGTTGGGTAATTTCAAGGGGCAGGCGTTGCGCACGCTGGCCATTGGTGTGCTGCAAACCGTGCACACCAGCCTTGTGCCGCAGATGCTCGAGCGTGTGCGCAAGGCGCAGCCGCATCTTGTGGTGCAGATCTATGAACTGACCGGGCTGGAAATCGAGCGGCGTCTGCTCAATGGTTCCCTGGACATCGGCATCAGCTATCTACCGCCGCGCCAACCCGGTCTGCACGGCGTGTTGCTGTACGAAGATGAACTGACGCTGGTGATCCCGGCGGACCATCCCTTGCGCGAGTTCAAGAAGGTCTCGATGCGCCAGGCTGCTGAGCTGCCCATGTTGCTGCTCGGCGAAGAGTTCCAGATCCGACAGATCTGGCAG
The DNA here is from genome assembly GCF_008923895.1 of Pseudomonas sp. GXM4. NCBI lineage: Bacteria > Pseudomonadati > Pseudomonadota > Gammaproteobacteria > Pseudomonadales > Pseudomonadaceae > Pseudomonas > Pseudomonas sp. GXM4. The sequence continues at coordinate 16,576 of NZ_WBRZ01000086.1, read as the reverse complement.
GCACAACTGACCAGCCTCGGTCGACGCCCGCAGGTGCAGGCCGAGCTGAACACTATGCTGGGGATTCTCGATAGCCTGCCGCACACCAGGCTGGCAACGGTGCTGCCGGGACGTTCGCAAAAGGAATACGACGATGAAGATCTGCTGTGGAAACCGCTGAGCGAGCCACGGGTGCCGTTGCAAGTTGGCCTGGTGTGCCGTGATGTGCAACGCCAGCAGGCCTCGTTGGCATTGCTGCGGACATTGCTTGAAGAGGTGATCGATCGCGAAATGAAGCCGCCTCTCGATCCGCTTGCCTGAAACTTTTCTTCAGGCAAAAGAAAACCCCGCCGAAGCGGGGCTTTGCAGACTGTTTCCCTGACATCCATTTCACTCCGCCACCCTGGCAGAATCCTACGTGTCCGTGTTGTTTACTTTGCGCTTCCTGCGCGACGTCCATGAAATGTAGATTAGCCGTGGATCCAATATACGGATATGGGAGAACAGCAGCACGTCACGTAAGCAAATGCTTACATGACGTCTACAGGATCAGAACTGCGCCGCATCCAGCAGGAACAGCGACTCGCTACCGGCCTTGACCGACGCGCTCAACGAGTGGATACGCGGCAGCAAACGGGCGAAATAGAAGCGTGCGGTGCCCAGCTTGCTCGCATAGAAATCATCTTGCGTTTCCTTGCCCAGCGCGGCTTTGGCCATCAACGCCCACATATAGGCGTAAGCGGTGTATCCGAATGCTTGCAAATATTCGACCGAGGCCGCGCCGATTTCGTTCGGATTGTTTTTCGCCCGGTCCAGCAGCCACGCGGTCAGCTCGTCGAGAGTGTCGACGGCATCGTTCAGCGGTTTGGTAAACTCGCCCAGATCGGCGCTGGCGGTTGCGGTGAAATGGCGGATCTCGTCAGCGAACAGCTGGTAGAACGCGCCGCCACTGCCAACGATCTTGCGCCCGACCAGGTCCAGCGCCTGAATGCCGTTGGTGCCTTCGTAGATCTGGGTGATGCGCACGTCACGCACCAGTTGCTCCTGGCCCCACTCGCGGATGTAGCCGTGGCCGCCGAAAATCTGCTGGCCGTGGACGGTGGTTTCAAGACCCAGGTCGGTCAGGAAGGCTTTCGCTACCGGCGTCAGCAGCGCCACCAGATCTTCTGCGCGCTTGCGGGTGGTCGCATCTTCGCTGAACTTGGCGGTGTCCAGTTGCATCGCCACGTACGTGGAGAACGCACGGCCGCCTTCGTTCGAGGCTTTCATGGTCAGCAGCATGCGTCGCACGTCTGGGTGGACGATGATCGGGTCAGCGACTTTGTCCTTGTTCTGCGCACCGGTCGGCGAACGGCTCTGCAGACGATCGCGCGCATATTCAACAGCGTTCTGATAAGAGCGCTCGCCTGTGGCCAGGCCTTGAATACCAACGCCCAGGCGCTCGTAGTTCATCATGGTGAACATCGCCGCCAGGCCTTTGTTCGGCTCGCCGACCAGATAGCCGACGGCTTCGTCGAAGTTCATCACGCAGGTCGCCGAAGCCTGGATGCCCATCTTGTGTTCGATCGAACCGCAGTTGGCCGGGTTACGCGCACCGAGGCTGCCGTCGGCATTGACCATGAACTTCGGCACCAGGAACAGCGAAATGCCTTTTGGACCGGCCGGGGCGTCCGGCAGCTTGGCCAGTACCAGATGAATGATGTTCTCGGTGAGGTCGTGTTCACCGCCAGTGATGAAGATCTTGGTGCCGCTGACCTTGTAGGAACCATCGGCCTGGGGTTCGGCTTTGGTGCGAATGATCCCCAGATCGGTGCCGGCGTGCGGCTCGGTCAGGCACATGGAACCGGCCCAGATGCCGGCGTACATGTTCGGCAGGTACGCAGCTTTGAGTTCTTCACTGGCATGGGCATTGATCGACAGGCAGGCGCCAGCGGTCAGCATCGGATACAGACCGAACGCGAGGCTGGCGGAGTTGACCATTTCTTCGACCTGCGCCGACACGGCTTTGGGCATGCCCATGCCGCCGTAGGCCGGATCACCGCCGACGCCGACCCAGCCGCCTTCGGCATAAGTCTGATAAGCCTGTGGGAAACCGGCCGGCGTGGTGACGGCACCGTCCGCCCAATGGCAACCTTCCTCGTCAGCGGCACGGCTCAGCGGCGCGATGCTTTTGCTGGTGACCTTGCCGGCCTCTTCGAGAATCGCTTCAACGGTTTCGGCGTCGACGGTCTCGGCCAGCGCCGGCAGCTCGGCCCAGAGTTTGGCGACTTCGAACACTTCATTGAGGACGAAGCGCATATCGCGCAGCGGCGCTTTGTAGTCAGCCATGGCAAACCTCGCAAGATCTAAACAGGTGGTTCGTGGAATGATATTTTCTGAGCCCGAGTGTACCTCAACAACTTTTGCGACACATAGGGTCAACCGGTGACTGATTTGTTATTTTTAGTCACCGGAAAAAGATCGCCGCGATCTTTCGATCTGCCCTACAAAGCAAACGCCTGCGCCGGCAAATTCATCAAACAATCACTGCCTGCCTCGATCGCTGCCTGATGCGCAGCCGTACGCGGCAACAAACGCTTGAAGTAGAACTCGCACGTCGCCAGTTTGCCCTTGAGGAAATCAGCCTCACCCTCGCCCGCCTCCAGCTGTGCCTGCGCAACCAACGCCATGCGCAGCCACAGGTAGCCCAGGATGATGTAGCCGCTGTACATCAGGTAATCCACCGATGCGGCGCCGACTTCGTCCGGGTTCTTCATGGCGGCCATGCCGACCTTCATGGTCAGGGCGCCCCACTGTTGATTGAGCCCGTCAAGTTGCGCGACGAAGCGGCCCAATTGCGCGTGGTCGGCGTTCGCTGCGCAGAACTTGTGGACGATCTTGGTAAAGCCGCGCAGCAGCTTGCCCTGACTGCCCAGCACCTTGCGCCCGAGCAGGTCTAGCGCCTGAATGCCATTGGTGCCTTCGTAGATCGGCGCAATCCGGCAATCGCGCACCAGTTGCTCCATGCCCCACTCACGAATGAAACCGTGGCCGCCGAACACTTGCATGCCGTGGTTGGTCACTTCCAGCCCGGTGTCGGTCATGAACGCCTTGCAGATCGGCGTGAGGAACGCCAACAGGTCTTCGGCCTCCTGACTCGCCTCGGCGTCGGTGCTCAGGTGCGCGACGTCGAGCATCTGCGCGGTGAAATAGGTCAGCGCGCGGTTGCCTTCGTTGAAGGCTTTCATGGTCAGCAACATGCGCCGCACATCGGGGTGGACGATGATCGGATCGGCAGGTTTTTCCGGGGCCTTGGCGCCGGTCAGCGCGCGCATCTGCAGGCGGTCATTGGCGTACTTGATCGCCCCCTGAAAACTCGCCTCGCCCAGACAAAGCCCTTGCATGCCGGTGCCGAGCCGCGCGTGGTTCATCATGGTGAACATGCAGTTGAGGCCCTTGTTCGGCTCGCCGATCAAGTAACCCGTGGCGGCATCGAAATTCAGCACGCACGTAGCAGAAGCCTTGATGCCCATCTTGTGCTCGATCGAGCCGCAGGAAACGCCATTGCGCTCACCCGCTTCGCCTGCTGCATCGGGCAGGAACTTGGGCACGATAAACAGGGAAATGCCCTTGGTTCCGGCCGGTGCGTCCGGCAGCTTGGCCAGGACCAGATGGATGATGTTGTCGCTCAGGTCATGCTCGCCGGCGGAAATGAAAATCTTGCTGCCGGTGATCGCGTAGCTGCCGTCGGCCCGGGGCACCGCGCGAGTCTTGATGATGCCCAGATCGGTGCCGCAGTGGGCTTCGGTCAGGCACATGGTGCCGGTCCACTGGCCAGCGGTGAGTTTGCTCAGGTAGGTGTCTTTCTGCTCGGCGGTACCGTGGGCGTGGATCGCCGACATCGCGCCGTGGGTCAGGCCGGGGTACATGCCCCAGGACGTGTTGCTGGAGCCGACCATCTCGCTGATCACCAGCCCCAGCGAACTCGGCAACCCTTGGCCACCGTAAGCCGGATCGGCCGCCAATCCATGCCAGCCGCCCTCGACATATTGTGCGAAGGCCTGCTTGAAGCCTGTAGGCGTTGTCACCACGCCGTTGTCGAAACGGCAGCCCTCTTCGTCGCCGCTGCGATTGAGCGGGGCCAGCACGTTCTCGCAGAACTTCGCGCCTTCTTCGAGGATCGCGCTGATCATGTCCGGGCTGGCGTCATGCGCGCCGAGAGTGGCGTAGTTGGTATGGAAGTCGAAGACGTGATCGATCAGAAAGCGCATGTCGCGCAGGGGAGCTTTGTACTCGGGCATGGTGGCTTCTCCGTCAGCAGATTCCTCCAACCTACTGCTTGCCACCACGCGCGACAATCACTGTGTAGGCGCTGAATGCGCCGTCATCACTCAACCCGCAGCTGCGTCCATGCGCACCGCGCCACGGCGGTTCTGCCCGAATGCCATGACGCAGTTACGCCCGGCGCCCTTGGCGCTGTACAACGCCTGGTCGGCGGACTTGAGCACTTCTTCCGGGGTGCGCTGCTCGACACGTTCGGCGACGCCGATACTCACCGTCACCGACACCGCCGAAGCCCCGGCACCGCTGCGGCGCTGGCGCCCTTGCTGATCATCCTGCGGGCGGTTTTCCTGGTTGCGTAGCTGAATGCTGTAGGAGGCGATCGACTCACGGATCACTTCCAGGTGCGGCATGCACTCCTCAAGGGTTTTGCCTGCAAACACCAAGGCGAATTCCTCACCGCCGTAGCGATACGCCCTACCGCCACCGCTGACTTTCGACAGTTTGCTGGCGACCAGGCGCAGCACCTGGTCACCGACATCGTGGCCATGGGTGTCGTTGAATTTCTTGAAGTGATCGACGTCGCTCATCGCCAGCACATAGTTGCGCCCCAGACGCTGCATGCGTTCGTTAAGCGCACGTCGTCCCGGCAGACCGGTGAGCTCGTCGCGGAAGGCCATTTGATAGGCCTCATGCGCAACCGCCGCGGCGATCATCAGCATCACCTGGCTGCACATGATGTTCAGGGTGAACGGCAGAATGAAGGTCTTCGGCAGCATCCAGAACACCCCGAGCAAGCCGACCAGTTGCGCCGCATGCAACGGACGCGGGTTGCGCCAGTATTGCCAGGCCAGGAGCAGGAAGGCCGAGATGAACACCGGATAGGACAACTGGATCAGACTCATCCACGCGCCGTGCAGCGCCGGCCAGCGGATCTCCGAGAGCCACAGCAGTAGCGCCTGTGGGTAACTTTGCTCCAGGCCCAGCGCCACGCTGCCAAATGCCAGCAGTACGGCAAAGCGCGCGACCATGTCCTGAAACAGATGGGTACGCTCCTGCCACGCCGCGAACAGCCCGAACAACAACGGCAGCAGCAGGCAGACCAGATGAAACACCACCGCAGCGTCTTCGCGAACCTTGCCGTTGTCGCGGTAGAAATCGGTCTGGGTATCGAGCAGAAAGTAGGCGATGTACACCGTGAGCATCAGAAACAGTTCGCGCTGACGTCGGTACACCGCGCAATACGCGCCACCGAGGAGCAGAACCAATGTCGGCAGAACGTTGAACAGCGATGTGAAAAACACGCTGAGGTCTTTGACGTACGCAGCCGCCAGCCCCGCAAGCAATAACAGCAGTGATGGCAGGAAATGGCTGAAACGTACAGCGGAAGAACGCGGCAAGGGTAAGCTCCGACCCGTCATAGCAAAGAGATGGCATTGTGCCTGCAAAGTGCGGCCAAGCCCACACAATGTGATCCAGATCACACACGCTCTCTGTAACGGCCGGAAGCTCGACTATCTGAGCGATCCGCCAATAAAAAAACCGCTGCCCCCTAACGGGAGCAGCGGTTTTCGTCAGACTGCGTTAAGGCTTAGTAGCCCAGTGCGAAGTCTTCTTCTTTCATGTCCATCAGGTTGCCAGCACCCGACAGCATAGTGGCCACGTGCGTACGGGTACGCGGCAGGATGCGCTGGAAGTAGAAGCGCGCGGTTTGCAGCTTGGCGGTGTAGAACGCCTCGTCGCTAGTGCCGGCAGCCAGTTTTTCCGCAGCCAGACGCGCCATGTCCGCCCAGAAGTAGGCCAGGCAGGCATAACCGGAGTACATCAGGTAGTCCACGGAGGCCGCGCCGACTTCTTCGCGATCTTTCATGGCGGCCATACCGACCTTCATGGTCAGCTCGCCCCATTCCTTGTTCAGTGCAGCCAGCGGCGCGACGAATTCCTGGACGGCTTCGTTGCCTTCGTTGGTCTGGCAGAACTTGTGGACGATCTTGGTGAAGCCTTTCAAAGCTTCGCCTTGAGTCATCAGCACTTTGCGGCCGAGCAGGTCGAGGGCCTGGATGCCGGTGGTGCCTTCGTACAGCATCGAAATGCGGCTGTCGCGAACGTTCTGCTCCATGCCCCACTCGGCGATGAAGCCGTGGCCGCCGTAGATCTGCACGCCGTGGTTGGCGGCTTCGAAACCGACTTCGGTCATGAACGCTTTGGCGATCGGGGTCATGAACGCCAGCAGCGCGTCGGCCTTTTTCTTCTCTTCTTCATCGACGCCGTATTTGACGATGTCGACCTGCTTGGCGGTGAAGTAGACCATCGCGCGGTTGCCTTCGGCGAACGCCTTCATGGTCAACAGCATGCGGCGCACGTCAGGGTGGACGATGATCGGGTCAGCGGCTTTGTCCGGCGCTTTCGGGCCAGTCAGCGAGCGCATTTGCAGGCGATCACGAGCGTATTTCAGACCGCCCTGGAAGCCGATTTCGGCGTGAGCCAGACCTTGCAGTGCGGTACCGAGGCGAGCGGTGTTCATAAAGGTGAACATGCAGTTCAGACCTTTGTTCGCCGGGCCGATCAGGTAACCGGTGGCGCCGTCGAAGTTCATCACGCAGGTGGCGTTGCCGTGGATGCCCATCTTGTGTTCCAGCGAACCGCAGCTCACTGCGTTGCGCGCGCCAATGGTGCCATCGGCGTTTGGCAGGAACTTTGGAACGATGAACAGCGAGATGCCTTTGGTGCCAGCCGGAGCATCCGGCAGGCGGGCCAATACGATGTGGACGATGTTGTCCGCCATGTCGTGTTCACCGGCCGAGATGAAGATCTTGGTGCCGGAAACTTTGTAGGAACCGTCGGCCTGAGGCTCGGCCTTGGTGCGCAGCATGCCCAGGTCGGTGCCGCAGTGCGGTTCGGTCAGGCACATGGTGCCGGTCCATTCGCCCGAGACCAGTTTGGTCAGATAGGCTTCCTGCTGCTCTGGGGTGCCGTGCTCGGAGATGGTATTCATCGCACCGTGCGACAGGCCTGGGTACATGCCCCACGACCAGTTGGCTTCGCCGACCATTTCGCTCACCGCCAGGCCCAGCGACTCAGGCAGACCTTGGCCGCCGTGCTCAACGTCGTGGGCCAGGCTTGGCCAGCCACCTTCGACGAATTGCTTGTACGCCTCTTTGAAGCCAGTCGGGGTTTTCACGCCGGACTCGCTCCAGGTGCAACCTTCGATGTCGCCCACGCGGTTCAGCGGCGCCAGTACCTGCTCACAAAACTTGGCGCCTTCCTCGAGGATGGCGTCAACCATGTCCGGCGTGGCGTCTGCGCACGCTGGCAGGCTCTGATAGTGCGCTTCGTAGCCGAGCAGTTCGTCACGAACGAAGCGAATATCACGCAAGGGGGCCTTGTAGTCAGGCATAGCGATAAACCTCTGCTGATGTAACCGGGAATGAACGACCGTGTTGAGTTGTTGTGACGGTCAAACAGTTGTTTGAAACATACGTTTACGCCGAAATCTTGTCAAGCATCGTTCTTTTGCCGTTCGTCATCAGCCTTTGCAAATGCCGGAGACGACAAATCGCCGCTACTACATATAAGCCACGGGCGTAGAAGAAAAGATTAGTTGAGCAAGAAGGACTTAAACGAAAAACGCCGCGACAGGGCGCGGCGTTTCGAGGTCTACAACAAGTTCGATCAGGCGAAGGTATCGATGATCGTCCCGAGCACTTCGTCGGACGCCTTGGCCACCTTCACACCCAGCTCTGCCTGGATCTTGCCCTGCGACAGCTCGACGATATTGCTCGCCAGATCCGATTCTTGTGCGCGATCCACGCCGCGCAGGCGATTGACCTGCACTTCGGACGACTGGCTGGTCACCGAACGTTCGATAGTGTTGTTGGCGATCTGGCTGGCGGCCTGATCGACGCGGTTCTGCCCGGACTGAATCGAGCTCAGTCCCGCATAGAAAGCTGTGTTGCCGGAGATTTCCATAGTCACTCTCATCCCTGTAAAGGATCAATGCTCGCCATTGAAGCAGACGCGCCGGCAAAACACCCGTCAAAAACACTAATGGCACAGTGCCTGTTCATAGCGAGAAACTTAATCGAGCAAATCCAGTTGCAAATGCTCGGCCACCGCTTCGGCGCTCAACGCCTTGAGTTTCGGCACGCGACCCAGGCACGGCGCGGGGATGCGCTCGGCCAGGGTCGCAAGGTTCTCCTCCAGCCGCGAAGTTTTCGGATCGATGATATTGGCCACCCACCCCGCCAATTGCAGACCATCGCGGGCAATCGCCTCGGCGGTCAGCAACGCATGACTGATGCACCCCAGCCTGACGCCCACCACCAGAATCACCGGCAGCTTCAGCGCAATCGCCAGGTCCGAGAGATTGTCCTGATCCGCCAACGGCACCCGCCAGCCGCCCGCGCCTTCGATCAGGGTGAAATCGGCGTTCATCGCCAGAATCCCGCGCATCGGCGCCAGCAGCGATTGCACCGTCAGCGCCACACCTGCTTCGCGCGCCGCCAGATGCGGAGCGATCGCTGGCTCGAACGCCACCGGGTTGACCTGTTGATAAGTCAGCGGCAACGAACATTCGGCCAGCAGCGCCAAGGCATCGGAATTACGCAAGCCTTTGGGCGTGACGTCGCACCCGGAAGCCACCGGTTTGCCCGCCGCCGTGCTCAAGCCTGCCGACCGCGCCGCATGGAGCAATCCGGCAGCAACGGTGGTCTTGCCGACATCGGTGTCGGTACCGGTGATGAAATAGGCTGCGCTCATAGAGGTTTCTCCAACACGGCGTATACCACCTGATACGTTGCCGGCAGCCCCGACGCCTGACGGAACCGCTCATACGCGTCGATCAGCCCGAGAATCCGCGCCCGTCCGGTCAAACCGCCCGGCCGGCCCGGATTCAGATTGTGTGCGCCCAATGCCTTCAGCTCATGGGTCAGGCTGCGCACATCCGGGTAATGCAACACGTGCGGCTGATTCTCCAGCGCCGAAATGCGCATGCCACTGCCGGCACATAACTGTTCATAGCGGCCGAACTCACGGAAGCGATTGACGTGCACCAATCCGTCGACCTGCTGCCAACTCTCCCGCAACTCGAACAGCGTTCCTGTACACAGACTAGCAAAGGCAAAAATCCCGCCCGGTTTAAGCACGCGCAAGGCTTCGCTGAGCACCGCCTCGAAGTCGGCGCACCACTGCACCGCGAGACTGGAGAAAATCAGATCGACGCTCGCATCCTGCAACGGCAGCCGTTCGGCATCGCCAGCAATGAAATGCTCAGCGCCACCCAACGGCCGTGCGTGATTGAGCATGCCCTCGGCAATGTCCAGCGCGACACCGCTGCCCTGGGTGAAACGCGAGGCCAGCGCCCGGGTGAAATAGCCGGTGCCGCAACCGAGATCAAGCCACCGCGACGGCATGAAACTCCCAGGCAAACGCTCAAGCAGCTGCGTGCCGACGTCACGCTGAAACTCGGCGACGCTGTCGTAACTGGCCGCAGCGCGAGAAAAAGACGCCGCCACCTGGCGCTTGTCGGGCAAGCCCCCAGGCAGCACAAGGGACAGATCAGTCATCAGCGCACTCATGTAGAAACGCCTGGATCGCGCCCGCGACTCCGTGCGGGTCTTCCAGCAGAAAAGCATGGCTGGCCTGTTCGATCAGACCAATTTCGATATCCGGCAATAGCGCGAACAATGCGCCGGCCGCTTCCGCCGGGACCAGAGCGTCCTGACCGCCGAACAGATGCAACTGCGGGCCGCGAAACCCCTGCAACGCCTGGCGCGTATCCAGTTGCGCAAGCAGCTCCAGACCCGCCATCAGCGCAGTCGGCGCGGCTGCCGGCGCACCACCGAGCAGCAACCGCGACAAGCCACGCGGGTCTGGCGAACCTTGCGCACATAGCAGAGCGAAGCGCTTGATCGTGACACGCGGATCGGCCTGGCAACCGGCAAGAAATGCATCGAACGTCTCGCCGGGCATCGCGCTCGGCCACTGTTCATGAGCAACAAACGCAGGGTTGCTTGCCAGCGTGAGCAGCCCGCAGCACGCCTCACCGCGTCGTGCCGCCAACTCAGAGGCGAGCATGCCGCCCAGCGACCAGCCACCGAGCCACACTTCCTGTGGAATGCGCGCGTCGAGTTCGTCGAGCCAGTCTTCAAGGTCGGCGGAATCCAGTTCCGGCAGGGGCTCGATTTCGACCTGCAGATGTTCGTTGAGGCCACGCAATGCTGCGGCCAGCGGTTCCAGCGGCGACACGCCGAGGCCCCAGCCGGGCAGCAGAATCAGACGATTACGCATGGCCTGGCTCCAACGACAATCGGGCGAAACAATCTGCCAATCCTTCCAGCAACTGTTGCACTTGAGCTTCGCTGTGGGCGGCGGTCAGCGTGACGCGCAGTCGCGCGCTGCCGGCCGGCACGGTCGGTGGACGGATCGCGGTCACCATCAAGCCGCGCTCGCGCAGCATTTGCGACAAACGCACGGCGCGCCCGGCATCGCCGATCATGATCGGCTGGATCGGCGTAAAGCTGTCCATCAGCTTCAGCCCGATCTGCTCGGCGCCGTGGCGGAACTGGCGAATCAGCGTCTGCAAGTGTTCACGGCGCCAGTGTTCGCTGCGCAACAGCTCGAGGCTTTTCAGCGTCGCGCAGGCCAGCGCCGGCGGTTGGCTGGTGGTGTAGATGTACGGGCGGGCGAACTGGATCAGGCTTTCGATCAACTCTTCGCTGCCGGCGACAAAGGCCCCGGCGGTGCCGAAGGCTTTACCGAGAGTGCCGACCAGCACCGGCACATCGTCCTGGCTCAGGCCGAAATGCTCGACGATGCCGCCACCGTTGGCGCCCAATGGGCCGAAGCCGTGGGCATCGTCGACCATCAGCCACGCGCCTTTGGCCTTGGCCGCGCGGGCCAGCGCCGGCAGGTCGGCGATGTCACCGTCCATGCTGAATACGCCATCGGTCACCACCAGTGTGTTGCCAGTGGCTTTCTCCAGGCGCTTTGCCAGACTCTCGGCGTCGTTGTGCAGATAGCGGTTGAAACGCGCGCCGGACAACAGGCCCGCGTCCAGCAACGAGGCATGATTGAGCCGGTCTTCGAGCACCGTATCGCCCTGCCCGACCAGCGCGGTGACCGCGCCGAGGTTGGCCATGTAGCCGGTGGTGAACAGCAGTGCACGTGGGCGCCCGGTCAGATCGGCGAGTGCTTCTTCCAGCGCGTGATGCGGGCTGCTGTGGCCGATCACCAGATGCGACGCACCACCGCCGACACCCCAGCGCTCGGCACCGGCGCGCCAGGCTTCGATCACCTGCGGATGATTGGCCAGGCCCAGATAGTCGTTGTTGCAGAAAGCGAGCAGCGGTTGGCCGTCGACCACGACTTGCGGGCCTTGCGGCGAGTCGAGCAGCGGACGCTGCCGGTAGAGGTTGTCGGCACGGCGGGCAACAAGGCGTGCGGCGAGATCGAATGACATGCAGGCCTCGATTTTCAAATGACACAGATCCCCTGTGGGAGCGAGCCTGCTCGCGAATGGGCGTCACCTCCAACAGGGATGTTGGCGGCCAAACCGCTTTTGCGAGCAGGCCCGCTCCCACAGGGGTTTTGCATTCCTTCAGGGCAATCCGCGCGGTTTATTACACCGCAGCGTTGTAGAACTGCTCGCTACTCTTCTGCTCCACCAGTGCCTGCTCAATCGCAGCCTGATGAACCTCATCGGAATGATCTTCGCGAGCCTCCGGCTGGATACCGAGGCGCGCGAACAATTGCATGTCCTTGTCCGCCTGCGGGTTGGCGGTGGTGAGCAATTTGTCGCCGTAGAAAATCGAGTTGGCGCCGGCGATAAATGCCAGGGCCTGCATCTGCTCGTTCATCGCTTCGCGACCGGCGGACAGGCGCACATGAGATTGCGGCATTAGGATGCGCGCGACGGCGAGCATGCGGATGAAGTCGAACGGGTCAATGTCTTCGGCGTTTTCCAGCGGCGTTCCGGCGACTTTCACCAGCATGTTGATCGGCACCGACTCCGGGTGCTCCGGCAGGTTGGCCAACTGGATCAGCAGATTGGCGCGATCGTCCAGCGATTCGCCCATGCCGAGAATGCCGCCGGAGCAGATTTTCATCCCCGACTCACGCACGTAAGCCAGCGTCTGCAGACGTTCGCTGTAAGTGCGGGTGGTGATGATGCTGCCGTAGAACTCCGGCGAGGTGTCGAGGTTGTGGTTGTAGTAATCGAGACCGGCCTTGGCCAGCGCCTCGGTCTGCTCCTGATCGAGACGTCCGAGGGTCATGCAGGTTTCCAGGCCCAAGGCTTTCACCCCTTCAACCATCTTCAACACATACGGCATGTCTTTGGCCGACGGATGTTTCCACGCCGCGCCCATGCAGAATCGCGTCGAACCAATGGCTTTAGCGCGGGCCGCCTCTTCGAGGACCTTCTGCACTTCCATCAGTTTTTCTTTTTCCAGACCGGTGTTGTAGTGCCCGGACTGCGGGCAGTACTTGCAGTCTTCCGGGCAGGCACCGGTTTTGATCGACAGCAGTGTCGAGACCTGCACGCGGTTGGCGTTGAAATGTGCGCGGTGCACCGTTTGCGCCTGGAACAGCAAGTCGTTGAATGGCTGTACGAAGAGTGCTTTGACTTCGGCCAGAGACCAATCGTGACGCAGGGTGGCGGTGGTGCTCGCGCTCATGGGCAATTCCTTGGTTATGCTTGGCTGGCGCCGGGGAAAATGGAATATCCACAGGCGCTACACGGATGTTCGGCATATTTAAGGAAGAGCGATGCGCTGTCAACCGCAATACCAGGGACAGGTTTACATCTGTTTAAAAAACGTACAGACCTGTTTGCTGTGCGATGAGCCCGCAGAAGCACAAATGCCAATGTGCGAGGCCTGCGAAACCGAATTGCCCTGGCTCGGCAGTCATTGTCAGAGCTGCGCTTTGCCGCTGGCGGCGGATGGCCTGACTTGCGGCGAGTGCCTGCTAGAGCCTCCGGCCTTCGAACAGGTTGCCGTGCCCTGGGTTTATGGCTTCCCCGTGGACAGTCTGATTACACGCTTTAAACACAACGCAAAATGGCCGTTTGGTCACCTGCTCGCCGACGTTCTCGGCCAATACCTGCAGCATCGCTTCGCCGAGGACTTGCAGCGACCCGATGTGTTGCTACCGGTGCCGCTGGCGAATAAACGACTACGTCGGCGAGGATTCAATCAGGCGGCGATGCTCGCGCGCTGGTTGAGTGTTTCGCTGGGTTTGCCGTGCGAAGAACAGCTTCTAAGGCGAGTCATGGACACCGACGCCCAACAGGATCTCGACGCCAAGGCGCGCAAACGCAATTTGCGCAATGCCTTTGCGCTGACGCCTGATGCAGAGGTAAGCGGCCGCCATTTCGCGCTGGTGGATGATGTTCTGACCACGGGCGCGACCGCTCAGACACTGGCGCGGTTGTTGATGAATGCAGGTGCGGCGCGGGTTGATGTGTATTGCCTGGCTCGTACACCGAAACCCGGTACCTGAGCTCAACTCCTACAGGTTGTGTGTTCGGCTTGACTCGCGCGTTGCAAGTGGCCAACGTCCTCCTCATCGCCCGAGCCAGAAGCGTTCTGCCATGTCCCTGCCCACCCTCCTCTCCCAGCACATCGTCCGCCGTCCGCAGCGCATCGCCCTGCTGCAACACATCGCCGAGCAGGGTTCGATCACCCGCGCGGCGAAGAGCGCGGGGCTCAGTTACAAGGCGGCATGGGATGCGATCGATGAGTTGAACAACCTGGCGCAGAAACCCTTGGTCGAGCGCGTGGTGGGTGGCAAGGGTGGCGGCGGCGCCAGACTGTCCAGCGAGGGCGAGCGGGTGCTGCGCCTGTATCAGAAATTGCAGGCGTTGCAGGCACAGGTGTTGGAAGCGGCCGAAGACGCCAGTGATCTCGACCTGCTCGGGCGGCTGATGCTCAGGACCAGCGCGCGCAATCAGCTGCATGGCACGGTCGCGGCCATTCAGGCGCAGGGGCGCAACGATCTGATCCGCCTCGAACTGGCAGAAGGCATTGCTCTGGAGGCACAGATCACCCACGACAGCACCGTGCATCTGGAATTGCAGGTCGGTACCGAAGTGATGGCGCTGATCAAGGCTGGCTGGCTTGAGTTGCTCGGCTCCGATCAGCCGGCCACGCCCGGACACAATGTCCTGCGCGGCACCATCGAAGCCATCCTCGATGCCGAGGACGGTCCCAGCGAGGTGCGCATTTCCCTGCCCAACGGCCAGACACTTTGCGCCTTGGCCGAACCGCTGCACTTGCGCAACCAGCAACTCGCCGTGGGGTCTGCGGTGCAGGTGCAATGCGCGCCGTCCAACGTGCTGATCGGCACGCCGCTCTGATTTGTCCTTGCCACAAAAGCGTCATCGACCCGCATTAAGGTGTTGCCCATAACCAAGCAGGGAGCCTGATGTGAGCCTATTAGAAGAAAACCAATCCACTGATCTGGAAAAAATGGTCGGCCTCAGCCGTCGCGGTTTCATCAGCGCCGGTGCCTTGTGCGGCGCGGCGATGTTCCTCGGCGGCAACCTGCTGAGCCGCAGCGTCATGGCCGCCAGCGTCAGCGCCGGCAACAGCCGCCTGCTCGGTTTCGAGAGCATTCCTGCGGCGACCACCGACGCCATCAGCCTGCCCAAGGGCTACAAGTCTTCGGTGCTGATCAGTTGGGGCCAGCCGTTGCACAAGAACGGCCCGGCCTTCGATCCGAGCGGTAACGGCACCGCTGCCGCACAGGAAGTGCAGTTCGGCGACAACAATGACGGCATGAGCCTGTTCCCCTTCCCGGACGACAAGAACCGCGCGCTGATGGCGATCAACAACGAATACACCAACTATCGCTATCTATATCCGCACGGCGGCATGCCGCAGTCGGCTGAAGACGTGCGCAAGGCATTGGCCTGCGAAGGCGTGTCGGTGATCGAAGTGCAGCGCAAGAACGGCCAGTGGCAATTCGTCCAGGGCTCGCGCTACAACCGTCGGATTCACGGTAACTCGCCGCTGCGAATCAGCGGTCCGGCCCGCGGCCACGACTTGATGAAAACCGCTGCCGACAAGCACGGCAAAAAAGTCCTCGGCACCTTCCAGAACTGCGCCAACGGCAAGACACCCTGGGGCACCTACCTGACCTGCGAAGAAAACTTCACCGACTGCTTCGGCAGCAGCAACGCCCAGCAGCAGTTCGATGCCGCGCAAAAGCGCTACGGCGTTGTCGCCAGCAGCAAAGACATCAACTGGCACCCGCACGACCCGCGCTTCGACATGGCCAAGAACCCCAATGAGCTCAACCGTCACGGCTGGGTGGTCGAGATCGACCCATTCGATCCGCAATCGACTCCGGTCAAACGCACCGCGCTGGGCCGCTTCAAACATGAAAACGCCGCGCTGGCCGAGACCGACGATGGTCGCGCGGTGGTGTACATGGGCGACGACGAGCGTGGCGAGTTCATTTACAAATTCGTCAGCCGTGATCGCATCAACCATCGCAATCAGAAAGCCAACCGCGACATCCTCGATCACGGCACGTTGTATGTGGCCAAATTCGATGCCGGCGACGGCAACCCTGATCACCCGAAAGGCCAGGGCCAGTGGATCGAACTGACCCACGGCAAGAACGGCATCGACGCCAGCAGCGGGTTTGCCGATCAGGCGGAAGTGCTGATCCACGCGCGCCTCGCCGCCAGCGTCGTCGGCGCAACACGCATGGACCGCCCGGAGTGGATCGTCGTCAGCCCCAAGGACGGCCAGGTTTATTGCACCCTGACCAACAACGCCAAGCGCGGTGAAGACGGGCAACCGGTGGGCGGTCCAAACCCGCGCGAGAAGAACGTTTACGGGCAGATTCTGCGCTGGCGTACCGACCGCAACGATCACGCCTCGAAGACATTTGCCTGGGATCTGTTTGTGGTCGCCGGCAACCCGGGCGTGCATGCCGGGACGCCAAAGGGTGGCTCATCCAACATCACCCCGCAGAACATGTTCAACAGCCCCGACGGTCTGGGTTTCGACAAGGCCGGACGCCTGTGGATTCTCACCGACGGCGATTCGAGCAACGCTGGCGACTTCGCCGGGATGGGCAACAACCAGATGCTCTGCGCCGATCCTGCGACCGGTGAAATTCGCCGTTTCATGGTCGGGCCGGTGGGTTGCGAAGTGACCGGGATCAGCTTCTCGCCGGATCAGAAAACCCTGTTTGTCGGGATTCAGCATCCCGGCGAGAACGGCGGTTCGACCTTCCCCGAGCATCTGCCCAATGGCAAGCCAAGGTCTTCGGTGATGGCGATTACTCGCGAGGATGGTGGGATCGTCGGCGCCTGATAAACCGC
>NZ_WBRZ01000085.1:0-19854 GCF_008923895.1 Pseudomonas sp. GXM4 | reverse complement strand
CGCTGACCAGAGCTACAGGGGCGTCGCCAAGCGGTAAGGCAGCAGGTTTTGATCCTGCCATGCGTTGGTTCGAATCCAGCCGCCCCTGCCATCTACGAAAAAACGCCAACTTCGCAAGAAGTTGGCGTTTTTTTATGCCTGCGATTTACCGCATTTGGAGCCAAGCAGGCGTGCGCGTTGCCGAAGCACCGCGCACGCCGGTCACTCAGTGCGGTGCGCGCGGGATGGTTTTCATCAGGTCTTCAGGGCTGATGTGGCCGACCACGCTGCCCGGCTGCGGCAGGTTGAGGATGTGGCCTTTCATTTTGCCGATGATGTGCATCTCGCACGGCTTGCAATCGAACTTCAGCGTCAGCACTTCATCACCGTGGATCAACTGCATCGGCGCGACCTTGGTACGCACACCGGTGACGCCTTTGGCCTGTTTCGGGCACAGGTTGAAGGAGAACCGCAGGCAGTGCTTGGTGATCATCACCGGCACTTCGCCCGGCTCTTCGTGAGCTTCGTACGCCGCATCGATCAGCTTGACGCCGTGACGGTGGTAGAAGTCGCGCGCCTTCTGGTTGTAGACGTTGGCGAGGAAGGTCAGGTGCGAATCCGGGTACACCGGCGGCGGCGTGGTTTCGGCCTTGCGGCTGCCACGCGGATGCGCGGCGACACGTGCCGCAGTCAGCGCTTCGATGACTTCGCGGCGCAGGGACTTGAGCTGCGAGTTGGGAATGAAAAACGCTTGCGGCGCATCCAGCTTGATGTCGGTGGCGTGATACTGCGTGGTGCCGAGCTGGCCGAGCAGGTCGCGCAATTGCTCCAGCGCTTGCTCAGGCTTGTTGGCGACACCAAATGGCCCGTTGAGGGTGACGCTGGCGCTGATGCCTTCTTCGCTGGTCGCGGTCACTTCCAGCTGTTCTTCGCGCAGACGAGCGAACCAGCTCAGGGCCACGCGACGTTCCGAAGAGGTCTTCTGCAACGCCTGCTGCCAGTTGTGATCAAGGTTGCGATTCAGCGGGTGGCTCGGACGCAGCTTGAACAGGCCCTCGGGCATTTCGTTCGGCTCGACGCGGTAGCGATAGCGCTTCTCGCCGTCTTCTTCGAACTCGCCTTTGGCCTCGGCGATGTTGGCGCGGAAACCGACCACTTCGCGTTTGACCAGTACGTTCAGACCGTCACCGTTGGACAGCGGCTCATGGGTGACGACCTGCATGTCACGCTTGCCGACTTTTTCCACTGTACCGACCGGCAGGCCGGTGAAGGTTGGCGAATCGAAGGCGCCGATGTCGATCTTGCGATCGGTGACGAAGTAATCGGTGCTGCCACGGTGGAAGGTCTTTTCCGTGTCGGGCAGGAAGAAATGCACGGTGCGGCCGCTGGAGGCTCGGGCCAGGTCAGGGCGGTCTTCGAGCACGTCGTCCAGACGCTGGCGGTAATAGGCAGTGATGTTCTTCACATAGCCCATGTCCTTGTAGCGACCTTCGATCTTGAACGAACGCACGCCTGCTTCGACCAGCGCGCGGATGTTGGCGCTCTGGTTGTTGTCTTTCATCGACAGCAGGTGTTTTTCGTAGGCGATCACGCCACCCTTTTCGTCTTTCAAGGTGTACGGCAAGCGGCAGGCCTGGGAGCAGTCGCCACGGTTGGCGCTGCGGCCGGTTTGCGCATGAGAGATGTTGCACTGGCCGGAGAAGGCCACGCACAGCGCGCCGTGGATGAAGAACTCGATGGCGGCATCGGTTTCATCGGCAATGGCGCGGATTTCTTTCAGGTTCAGCTCACGGGCCAGTACCAACTGAGAGAAACCGGCCTGATCGAGGAACTTCGCTCGCTCGAGGGTGCGGATGTCGGTCTGGGTCGAGGCGTGCAGCTCGATCGGCGGAATGTCCAGCTCCATCACGCCCAGATCCTGGACGATCAGCGCATCGACACCGGCGTCATACAACTGATGGATCAGCTTGCGCGCCGGCTCCAGTTCGTTGTCGTGCAGGATGGTATTGATGGTGGTGAAAATACGCGCGTGGTAACGGCGGGCGAACTCGACCAGTTCGGCGATTTCGCTGACTTCGTTGCAGGCGTTGTGGCGTGCGCCGAAGCTCGGGCCGCCGATGTACACGGCGTCAGCGCCATGCAGGATGGCCTCGCGGGCAATGGCGACATCGCGGGCAGGGCTGAGCAATTCCAGGTGATGCTTGGGCAAGGACATAGTTTTTTTAGTCAGGCGGTCACGGGCAAGGGGCGCATTGTACCTGTGAAACACCCAGGCGGCACCAGCGTGCCGATATCAGGTACGAAGGACCTAGCACATTACGAGGCAATGCATAACTGTAAAGTCTGTCAGTTGTCCGCCCGCGTCCAAAGCGTGAACATCAGGTGGGAGCGGTAGAGTCGCTCTGGCCTATATCACGCAAGACATTGGAGATTAATATCATGAAAGGTAATAACGCCTTCGCGACGATTGGTATCTCGGATTTCGCGTCGTTTAAATCGCGTCCTCGGAAGAAGGCCGAAGTGTATTACAAAGCGGTCGTTTCACCCGATCATCCGGGCATAGGCAAGCCAATATTCTCCGCTACTCGGCATCTTTATTTCGGCGCAAAGGAGACGTTCAGCGTTATTGGTCAATATTTTACGGACGAGGTGGGTGAGATCATTTCATTTGTGATAGATCGCTCCCTTGCGGACGGTACGCATGAAGTTGGCGGGTTCGGAAGCCCTGTGGCGGGATTGATGACTATGTCGCATGAAATTTTATATGCGAAAACAGGAACAATAGAGTTTGCGCGCAAACACGAGGAAGGTATCGATTCGATTACGGCAACATTCAATTTTGAAATCGAGCACCGCGGGCAAACGTACCGGGTATCAGAAGGTAAACTGTTTGTTGTAGCTAGCGGTCCGCTTTAAGTTTCGTGGGTAGACCGTTGACGCCAATTCGCTCAACGGGCAAGCCAGCGCTTGCCAAACGGCCTCATCCTGGTGGCTGCTGTGTTTGGCGCGCGCCCTTAAGTATTTTTCACAGCGTATGCCGCACCCGGAATCGTGGCGGCAGCCTACGCTGTATTTCCGCAAATCAGCCCTTGGCCGCCATCGCCGTCACTTCCACACGCATCCCTTCAACTGCCAGCGAGGCCACGCCTACCGCCGCCCGCACCGGCCAAGGTTTGGCGAAATAGCGTTTGTACACTTCATTGAAAGCCCCGCGATCGCTCATGTCGGTCAGGTAAATGGTCAGGTGCAGCACCCGGTCCATCGAACTGCCGGCACGTTCCAGCGCGACTTTCAGTGCTTGCAGCGTGCACTCGCTCTGCTCGGTGATGCCGCCGAGTTCCAGGCTGCCATCGGCGCGGGTTGGAATCTGCGTGGAAACCATGATGCCGCCGAAGGTGGCAACGTCGGAAGAAATCGAATCGGTGTCGGGATCCGGCGTGAAGATGATGTCTTGATTGGCCATGGGCATCTCTTGTTTGAGTGAATGAAGATTGCGGCAGTTTACAGATTGTTTTCCGCCATGGCCCGGTCGGGTACCGCAACACGTTTGTATAAGCATGTATCAACCCTCAGCGCATACACACGGCAACACCAAACTGCGCCTTCGAGACACATCCGCCCTACATGCCGAGCCCAAAGTAGCCCTCACACCAACACTACGTTCAAGAGGGCATCACCATGTACCGTCAAATGTTTCTGGCTTCTGCCGTTATCTTCGCCTCCCTGACCGGCTTCGCCCATGCGGCGGATGCGCCGGCAACGAACTGGCAGAAAGGTCTGAGCCGCACCGATCTGGTTCGTCAGGATCTCGGCGCTGACAATCGCGAGGTGATTCAGGCGCGTATCGATTTCGACGCTGGCGTCACCTCGCCTCGGCATGCTCATCCCGGCGTGGAAGTCGCCTATGTCATCAGCGGCACGTTCGAGTATCAGCTCGAAGGGCGGGCGCCGGTGATACTCAAGGCCGGCGATTCGTTGTTCATTCCGGCGGGCATCGCGCATGTGGCCAAAAACGTTGGCAACGAGAAAGGCGTCGAACTGGCCACTTACGTCGTCCCGAAAGGCGAACCGCTGCTGATCCTCAAGCCATGAGGCGCCAGTCCGCTATTTCGAGCGCGGCTTGCTCATCGCGCGCTTGATGCGCATCCAGTCCTGATAGGCCGCCGTTCGTTTGGCGTCGGCCATAGCCTTGGCTTCGCTGAAACGGGCCCAGGCTTCAGGATTGTCCGTGTCGTTCTCGATGATCCTGTAAGCCGCTTCTTCGAGCAGATCGGCCTCGCGGAACATCGCGGCATTCTCCGCCATCTCGTCATCCCACGAGCGGCCGAAACCGAATTTCAATGTGCGTTCTGTCATTTCACGTGATCCTCCTCCCAGACCAAAGGTACTGATTCTCGCCATTGCACCTCGGTCACGCCAAAGCGTTCCGCCATCGGTTTGGAGAAACGTTTCAACGGAGGTCGGCCGGGGCGGGGGATGGGCGCGATACCCGCGTCACAACTTGCCCATTGCCACGCTTCGGCATTGTTCATGGTTTTTGTGCGAATGATGAATGACCTGGGCTTCCCGTGAAGCAGGTAATCAATCACGTACAAATCCTCTCCGCTCATACATTTCCTCCGGCTGTTAAGAAGAGGGATATCTGGCGAAATGAATAATTCAGAGAAATTGAAACGGGCGTGATGACCGGCTGATTGGGCGATTTGTAAGTCTGTACGGCAGAGTGAATCTGTACAACTTCGTCTGGAATTTTTGGCTGAATTGCCGGCTGTTAAGGAACGCGCCTGCTACGACGCGTTATCAAGTGGGACGATTCAGGAGTAGATGCACGAGCAGACAAAGTCCGCGTGAACCTCGGTGTCTTCAATCGCCGTAATAAGGCCTGAATGCATGGCTTCTTCAGGATTGATGATGCGCGGCGCTGCTGTCAGATATTTCTCTGTCTCCAGCGCATTTTTTCCGTTGCTCGTACGCTCGGCGACAATCTGGGCGTAGAGGTGCAAGTCGTAATCCAGGCTCATGGCGTATTCCGACATGCGCGAATGATCGACCGAACCTTGCAGGTGCCAATGAAATGGGTGAAACAGAAACTTGCTGTGGGTACAGGCGGTGCGGCGCTGGCCGGCCAGAAAGACAATGTTGCCCATCGATTCGACCGTTCCCAAATTGTGGGTGTGTACCGGAATAGGCAGGGCCAACAGGAAGTTGTACATGGTGAAACCGTAACTGCATTCGCCGCCCATAGTGGCGATGTTGACGATCAGTCGCGGTGCATCTTCCTTTACGGCGAGCGAGGCTTTATCGATCAATTGGCCGCACGTCGAGGCATTGATCGGGCCGGTGAAGTTGATGACATGAACAGGCATGGCGATTCCCTCGGCTGGTCAGGACTCCTAAGCAATAGCTGTAATTTCGCTTGAATGAAAGTGGGCAGGGGAGCCGCGCTCCCCTGCACCCGACGCATCAACTGTTGCGCCCGCCACCATGGCTGTTTTGACCACCTTTCTGACCAGCTTCAGAGGCTTTTTCCCGATCGCTGGCAAAGTTGCCGCCGCTGCTCTGGCCGCCCTTGCTGCCCGCTTCGGACGCTCTGTCCCGATCGTTGGCAAAATTGCCACCGCTGTTCTGGCCACCTTTGCTCCCGGCTTCGGAGGCGCGCTCAGGGTCATTCTTGAAGTTGCCGCCACTGTTCTGGCCGCCTTTACTGCCGATTTCCTGATAGAACTCTTTATCGTGCGAAGCCGAAGTGGCATCACCACCTTTCTTGCCTGCTTCGTTAACCGACATGCTGCCTTGTTGTTTATCTTGTGCCATTTCAAACTTCCTCATTTTCTCTATATAGGCACTCGGCGAATCAAGGATGCACAAACTACGTGCCGTCGTTGTTCGCGAAATGCTCATAAAGTTTACTGATGTCGTTTGCTTTAGTTGGTCTGGCTTGTCTTGTGGCTACAAGTTAGACCTTTGTGCTAAGACGAGCGCTCATAAGTCGGCGTTGTATCCGGTGTCCGGGAGTTTTCAGAATTTACTGCAAGTTCCCGGCGTTCATAACATTCCTGCTGAACACTTTCCCGGTGCCTTGGACTGATTTGCTGTCGTTCGACACAGGGTGACACCGACGGACTGTCCGACCTGGTCACGTGCGAACTGCGCGCTGCTTCGGGATACACTTCCGCTCCCTTGTTTCGTTGCACTTCGCCTCGTGCAAAAGCCGGTACCGTTCTCATGATTACGCTCCATCAGCTGATTTCAAAGGGCAGCGAGGCTGCCCTTGTACCGCTTGCTCAGGACTTGCGACCGCCGCCGTGGCTGTTCTGCCCGCCTTTGCGGCCAGCCTCGGATGCTTTTTCACGATCATTGGCAAAGTTGCCGCCCGACGACTGACCGCCTTTCTTGCCGGCTTCAGAAGCCTTTTCACGATCGTTTGCGAAGTTACCTGGATTTTTATTTCCTGTGGTCATGATAGCTCTCCGATATCAATTAACGTTTCGCTAGTTATGTCCGTTGTCGCACCGGACATCTACTCCGATTACGAGCCGGCAAAAAATGTTTTGAAAATTTTTCCTCAGGCCGATGAACGGTAAGTTTGTGATGAAACTTATACAGTCTGCTGTTTTCTGCGCCGCTTCGTATAACTTTTCGAGTTGCTGGTTGATGTGCAAAAGAGGTTGGAGTTTATTACCGCTTCGCTTCGGAATTCTGACCATTTGTCGGTGCGAAGTTGAACTGTGATTGGCTGAAACTAGAGTCTGTTAAGTGTATGTATTAACTAGTCTGAGGACATTGAGATGACCAATCATCACAAGGATCAACCGTTCGCTGAAGACCCACAGAAAATCAAGGAAGCCGGCAAGAAAGGCGAGAGTCCAGTCAACGTGAAAGTTGATCGGGCCGAGAAGGCACGCGTCGGCGGGCAGCACAGCCATGGAGGCGGCCGTACCGGCAAGGGCGACTGAGTCGGTCGGAAAAGTACCAATCGGCGTCCTCTCTGCGCCGATGCAGAGAGGACTGCTACGCGGAGGCCTATCTGAACCGTGGCAACGGCCGGTCGATCGGTTTGAGCGTCGAGAGCGTATCGCGAATCAGCGGCGCATCTTTTTCGATGTCGTGCAGCCGGTCGCGAATTCGCAAAGCCGTCGGATGCCCGCCCTGATGATCAACCCAGTCGGCAATCTCTTTGCAGGCGGCTGCGAGGCGCGCCTGGCGGGCGTCGAGCAGGGTGAGGAGGGTGGTGATGGACTCTTTTTCGGACATGAAACACCTCCGTTCGCTGAAACGGCTGAGTTGCAACAAAAAGTCCGCGTGGCGCGAACCTTCAGATCAACTATAGAAGACCTGTGTGATCGTGCAAAAAATACCCAGTTCAACTCGTCGGCGAAACCCGTGTAGGGGTGCGTTACGCTGGAGATCAAGACGCCTCGCTTACCTCACACATCCGCTCGAGAAACATCGCCAAGGCTACTTCCTCAGCGCGCAGGCCTTTGCGCACGCGCGGTCGGGGCAGTTCGGCGAGGGCGCCGAGCATGAAATGTTCGACCACTGCGGGGTGGATGTAGCACTTGCGGCACACCGCCGGCGTGTTGCCCAGCTGTTTGGCGACGTTCTTCACCGCTTCGACCACATGGCGCTTGGCTTCGGTTTCCGACTCATGCTGCAACTCGCGCAGCACCGACAACGCCAGGGCGCTGCCCGCCCAGGTGCGATAGTCCTTGGCGGTGAACGCCGCGCCGGTGAGCTTTTGCAGATAGGCATTGACGTCGGAGGAGGTGACGGTGTGCCGTTCGCCATTTTCATCAAGATACTGAAACAGGTTCTGCCCGGGGATCTCCAGGCAGCGCTTGATGATTCGCGCCAGGCGACGGTCCTTGACAGTGATCTGGTGCTCGATGCCGCTCTTGCCACGGAACTGGAACAGGATCGCGCTGCCGTTGACCTCGACATGCCGACTGCGCAACGTGGTCAGGCCATAAGAGCGATTGTCCCGCGCATATTGCGTATTACCGACGCGGATCAGCGTGGCGTCGAGCAAGGTAATCACCGTGGCCATGACCTTGTCGCGGCTGAAGCCCGGCTCATCGAGCAGCGCCTCGAGCTTGCGCCGCAGTTTGGGCAGGGCCATGCCGAAGTCGCGCAGGCGCGAGTATTTGTCGGCGTCGCGCACTTCGCGCCAGCGTGCGTGATAACGGTACTGTTTACGCCCGCGCGCATCGCGGCCGGTGGCCTGCAAATGGCCGCACGGGTCGGCGCAGATCCATACATCGGTGTAGGCCGGTGGTACCGCGAGGGCGTTGATGCGTTTGATTTCCTCCGGGTCGGTGATGCGCTGGCCCGACGGTTCGAAATAGACGAACTTGCCGCGCAGCTTTTTCCGGGTGATACCAGGCTGAGTGTCATCGACGTAATGCAGATCGGCGGGCAGGGCATCTGTCAGCACGGTATCGGGCATGGCGGTTTCCTTCGGTCATACGGCAGTCTGTAACTGATTGACCGCAGGCGCTGGCCGTCGTGCCGAATGATTTACGCGAGCACCGCCACCGCCTTGATCTGCGCCCACAGCCGCTGGCCCGGATGCACGCTCAGTTGATCACGCGAGAAGCGGGTGATCCGCGCCAGCAGCGGCGTGCCGCCGGCATCGAGGCGGATCAGCACATGGGCACTGTTGTCAGCGGCCTGTTCGCTGACAACCGTAACGGGCAGACGATTGAGAATGCTGCTGGCTGCATCATTGTTCAGCGCCAGGCTGATGTCGCGCGCGTGCACTTTGCAGCGCAGAGCCTGGCCCACGGCCATCGGCGCATGGGTGACGCGAATGTTCATTTCAGTGGCCGGCAGTTGCAGGCTGAGCAATTGATAGGTGGCGTCGTAGGCGCTGACCTGGCCTTCGATGATCACCCCGGCGTCATCGCCCAGCGCCAAGGGCAGATCCAGGCGTGCGAGGGTCTCGCCGATCGGGCCGCTGGCGAGGGCTTTGCCATCACGGAGCAATACCAAATGATCGGCCAGACGCGCGACTTCATCCTGCGCATGGCTGACGTACAGCAGCGGAATATCCAGTTCGTCGTGCAGGCGTTGCAGGTACGGCAAGATTTCGCTTTTGCGCCGGCTGTCGAGAGCCGCCAGCGGTTCGTCCATCAGCAACAGTTTCGGGCTGGTCAGCAGGGCGCGGGCGATGCCGACGCGCTGCCGTTCGCCGCCGGACAGATGCTGTGGATGACGCTCGAGCAAATGGCTGATGCCGAGCAGTTCTGTGGCCTGGTTCATATCGACCCGGCGTTGCGACTTGGCGATGCGTTTGAGACCAAACTCCAGATTGGCCAGCACCGACAGATGCGCGAACAGGCTGGCTTCCTGAAACACATAGCCAAGCGCACGTTTATGCGGCGGGACGAAGATGCCCTTGGCACTGTCCTGCCAGACCTCATCGTTGATCTGCACAAAACCGTGCTCGGCGCGCTCCAGCCCGGCGATGCAGCGCAGACAGGTGGTTTTGCCCGAGCCGGAATCACCAAACAGCGCGGTGACGCCGCGGCCCGGCACTTGCAGATCGATATCCAGTTCGAACCCCGGATAAGTGCGTTTCAGGCGTACATCAATCATCGATCAGCTCCAGCCTGCGCGGGTCTTGCGGCTGGAGTACAGCGCCAGCAACACCAGAAACGAAAACACCAGCATCGCCGCGGACAGCCAGTGCGCCTGCGCATATTCCAGCGCTTCGACGTGGTCGTAAATCTGCACCGAGACCACGCGGGTCTTGTCGGGGATGTTGCCGCCGATCATCAGCACCACGCCGAATTCACCCACGGTGTGGGCGAAGCCGAGAATCGCTGCGGTGATGAAGCCGGGGCGCGCCAGCGGCAGGATCACGCTGAAGAACGTGTCCCAGGGATTGGCGCGCAAGGTCGCCGCGACTTCGAGCGGGCGGGTGCCAATCGCCGAGAAAGCGTTTTGCAGCGGCTGCACCACGAACGGCATGGAGTAGATCACCGAGCCGATGACCAGCCCGGTGAAACTGAACGTCAACGTGCCCAGCCCCAGCCATTGAGTGAACTGACCGAGAAAACCGTGCGGCCCCAGCGCCAGCAACAGATAAAAGCCGATCACCGTCGGCGGCAGCACCAGCGGCAGGGCAACGATGGCGCCAATCGGCCCGCGCAACCACGACGAGGTGCGCGACAGCCATAACGCGATCGGCGTGCCGATCAGCAGCAGGATCACTGTGGTCAGCGACGCCAGTTTCAGGGTCAGCCAGATCGCGGCGAAGTCGGCACTGGTCAGTGACATTTACAGTTCATATCCGAAGGATTTGATCACCGCAGCGGCTTTCGGCCCTTTGAGGTAATCGACCAGAGCCTTGGCAGCAGCGCTGTCCTTGCCTTTGTTCAAGATCACCGCGTCCTGTTTGATCGGATCATGCAGAGCGGCCGGGACAATCCATGCCGAGCCACTGCTGACTTTGCCGTCCTTGTAGATTTGCGACAGGGCCACGAAGCCCAGTTCGGCGTTGCCGGTGGAGACGAACTGGTAGGCCTGCGTGATGTTCTGGCCTTCAACGATTTTGCTTTTCGTGGCTTCGCTCAACTGGAGTTTTTCCAGCACCTGGGTGGCGGCGAGACCGTATGGCGCGGCTTTCGGGTTGGCGATGGACAAGTGCTGGTATTGGTTGGTTTTCAGCACGTCACCCTGTGCATCGACATAACCTTCTTTTGCCGACCACAGCGCCAGGGTGCCAATGGCGTAGGTGAAGCGCGAACCTTTGACGGTTTCGCCTTCCTGCTCAAGCTTTGCCGGGGTCGCGTCGTCAGCAGCGAGAAACACTTCGAAGGGCGCGCCGTTTTTGATCTGGGTGTAGAACTGGCCGGTTGCACCATAGGCGGCGACCAGTTTGTGGCCGGTGTCTTTTTCGAAGTCGGCAGCGATGGCCTGGATTGGCGCGGTGAAATTGGCGGCGACCGCCACTTGCACTTCGTCAGCCTGCGCGGCGCCCATGCTGAACATTGCGAGGAGTGAAGCGAAGCAGGCAGGGGCGAGGCGTGTGGCAGCAAGTGTCATGTAAAGGCTCCGTGATCGGCGGTAAATGCTTTGCTTTGGATAACGCCGATACACGGGCGCAATCGCTGTATACGGAAATATATAGCGATACGCCGCCAAGTGGCGAGGGAATAAATCCGCTCGCCGCGTAAATTCAATGACGGTTGAGTTTCGCCAAGGCGCCTTCGGCGAGTTGCCGGGTCAGTTCAGCGCTGCCGATATCCTTGCCGAGCGTAAGCGCCTGTCCGGCCCAGAGGTTGGCAAAGTCGGCGTCATCCTTGGCCCGCAGCGGCATCAGCGCACCGCCAGCCAACGGGAAGGCCGGCGCCTGCGCTGACATCGGGCCGAGTTCACGCATCGCCCGATTGACAATGCCCCGTGCCGGGCGTCCGGTAAAAATGTTGGTGATGGCGGTCTGGCTTTCCTTGGCGGTGCGCAGGGCCTTGTGGTGTGAGGCGCTGACTTTTGCTTCCGGCGTGAACAGGTACGCCGTGCCGACTTGCACCGCCGAGGCGCCGAGCATGAAAGCTGCGGCAACGCCTCGCGCATCGCTGATCGCGCCCGCCGCGATCACCGGCACTTTCACCGCGTCGACCACCTGCGGTACCAGGGCGAAGGTGCCGACCTGGGTGCTCAGATCCTCGCTGAGAAACATCCCGCGATGGCCACCAGCCTCATAGCCCATGGCGATGATCGCGTCGCAGCCGTGTTGCTCCAGCCAGATCGCTTCTTCGACCGTAGTCGCAGACGAAAGGATTTTCGCCCCGGTTGACTTGACCCGATCAAGCAGATTTTTCTCCGGCAGCCCGAAATGAAAACTCACCATTTCGGGGCGGAATTCTTCGAGCACGGCACACGCGGCCTCATCGAACGGAGCACGGTTGGAAACCGGGGTCGGCGCGTCGAAATCGGCACCCAATTCACGGTAGTAAGGTTCGAGCAGGTTTTTCCAGTCACGGGCCCGCTGTTCATCAGGCGCCGGTGGCTGGTGGCAGAAGAAATTGACGTTGAACGGCTTGGTGGTGTGCTGGCGAATCGTCTTCAACTCATCGCGCAGTTGCTCGCTGCTCAGCATCGCTGCCGGCATTGAACCGAGGCCGCCGGCATTGCACACGGCAATCACCATCGAAGAGTTGGTCGCCCCGGCCATCGGGCCCTGGATGATTGGCAGTTCGATCCCGAGAAGATCAAGGATGCGGGTGTCTGGCCACTGGCTCATATAACGAATCTCCGAACGATGAAACGGGCAGGGACGGCAGGCGGTTTTAGCAGTAAAACCGGCTGCGGGGCCAGTCTGAAATTCTGAACATCACGTGCAGTTTTTCAGCGTCGGTGCAAACCGCCACCGCCACCGCCACCGCCAAACGAACGGTTCATCATTTGTGAAGAATGGTTGAAGTTGTGCGTGCGCTGATTGCCGAGACTGCGTGCGGCGGATTCGCGGTTGAGGTTCTGCAGCTGCGCATTGTTGTTCGCGGGTCTGGTCCGGTTGGCACCGCTGCCGGCCACGGACTGCCAGCCGTTGTCGGTTTTCTTGTAGACGTTGCCGTCGCGCCCGGCATAAACGTTATCGCCGACCCGCGCAGCGCCGCCGTCGCGGCCATGGATACCGCCGTATTGCGTGGTGTTGCCGGTATTGGGGTTGTAAACGGCGCCGCGATTGGCGCTGACGTGAGTGCCGCTGCGAACGTTGCCAGCGCTAACCCGTTCTCCGGCGATGGCGCCGCCGTTCGGGCCGACTGCCACGCCGCTGCGCCCGGCAGCGTAGTTGCCGGTGTAGGCGTTGTGCACCGCGCCACGTTGCCCGGCGGCGGCAATGCCGGTACGCGAGTTGTACGAGGCGCCAACCTGACCGGCCCAGCGATTGCCGGTCCAGGCGTTGTAACCGGCGCCATAACGGCTGACTGTCGCACGATCACCCCACTGATGATAAAGATTGCCGGTGGTTCCGGCCCAGCCACCCGGACCCCAGGCCACCGCGCCGCCGCGATAACCGTAGGCTGCGCCACCCCAGGCCAGCGGCGCCGGGTACAGACGCGGACCCCACGCGTAGCCCCAGCCGTAATTTCCCCACCACGGATAGGCGCCCCAGCCCCAGCCCATGGCGACGGTGTTGCCGCCCCAGCTCCAGCCGAATCCGAAGCCGAAGGTCCAGCCAGTCCACGGCGTGTAACGAATCGCGACGCCGAAACCATAGGTCACCGGCGGCCCGTACCAGACGCTACCGACCCACGGCGTATACGGATAACCGGTGCCGTACACCACAACGCCAGTCGCCGGGTCCAGCGTCGAGCCTTGATAGCCCGGCGTGTAGCCGACCACCACGGTATCGCCGCTGGATTCGTAAACCTTCACGTACGTGAGGTAGTGCATCGGCGAGCTGGGCGGAATCGAATAAATCACCGCTGGCACTGAAGTGGCCACACTCCACGGCCCGTTCAGTGAGGTGGCGCTGAACCAGATGCCGTTCTCCACCGCCCACCAACTGTCGTTGTCGACTCGAATAATCGGAGTGGCGCTGTTGACCACGTATTGCAGCGGCGTATTGCTGATCGCTTTGAGCTGCGGCTCGCCGTCAAATTGCGGTGTCGTCATCTTCACCGCGCTCTTGTTGATCGCCGACGTCTGCGGGATCGTGGCCGCAATGGCCGCCTCCTGTGCCTGTGGCGTGCCGGCTACCGAGGCCTTGACGTTCTCTTTGGCGCTGTCGTCAGGAATATTGGCAAAGTCGGCCGGCAGTTTGTCTGCCGGGACAAAGGTCCATGGCCCGCTCATGTCGCTGGCGCGGAACCAGCGCCCGGAGATCAGCACGTAACTGTTCTGGTCGCCGATTTCCTTGAAAATGTGCCCGGTGGTGTTGCTCACGTACAACAGGCTGGTGCCCTGAATCGGTTGCCATTGCGCGGCGCCGTCGGTCACCAACAGTTCCGTTGGCGTGGTGGCGATGAAGATTTTCGGCTGTGGCGGCTTGGCCAGGCTGGGAATCTTGTCCTTCGGATCGCTTTGCCCGGTGAGCAGGTCCACCTGGCGACTCTTGATCGCCGCCTGTTTGGCTTTTTCCAGACTGGCCGGCGGTGCGGCGAGGCGCGTGTAATCGGCGGCCAATTGATCGGCAACCATCCAGCCGTCGAATACGTGCAGGTAATGTTTGCCTTGGGCATCCTTGAGCAGCAGTGGGCGCGTGTTGATCACCCGTTGCAGCTCCGTCCCTTCAACCGGCCGATAGGCCGGCTCGCCGTCGATGTATACGAGAATTGCCGGGCTGTCCGAGCTGATAATGGTCGGCGGCGTGTTTTCCAAGGGCGCGCTGTCGGCTTTCTGTTCAGCGTTGAGCACCCCAACCGCTGCTTCCAGCTGATCCAGTGAAATGGTTTTCTTGCGGCTCTCGGCATCTTTTTTCAGGATGGCGAGCCACGTGTCGGCCTGTTTGGCATCGGCGGGGAAATCGGCCTTGATGATTTTGTACTGATCGAGCGCGACCCAGCGGGTGGCCTTGTCGACGAGGGTATTAGCGCTGAACTGGACGATGCCGTAGGTGGACTTGCCATCGGCAGCCGTGGCTTCGACCGCCGCGCGGGCATTGAGCGTATAGCCGTCCCAACTGTCGAGCTGCGGCTGATACACCGTCAGCTTGCTCTTGCCGCTGCTGATCACCTGCGGCCATGTCGGCTCGCTTGGCGCCGCGTTCGGCTTTGCCGCTGGTGCGGCTGCCCAGGCATTGCCAAGTGTCAGCAGACATAACATCAGCAGCGAGGGTAAAGCGCTCAGGAAAGGCATCGTCAGCTCCATCGACACACCGGTTCGCAAGGCAAAACCGGGAAAACACAACCGTCGAAAAAGCATAGCCGCCCGCCGTGGATTTACCCGGCAGATCGAGCCGTTAGCGCAAAGTCGAGTGTGGCAATGTGTTGCGATGTGCTATTTCAAGGCATGCTTGTTTCAAATCATTTTCGAGAGGCCGTCATGTTCAACGCCATCCTGATCGACAAAGACGACAGCGGTTATCGCGCCAATCTGCGGCAAATCGATGAACAGCAACTGCCCGAAGGCAACGTCAGCGTGAACGTCGCGTACAGCACGCTGAATTTCAAAGACGGCCTGGCGATTACCGGCAGCAGCCCGGTGGTACGCAAGTTTCCCATGGTGCCGGGGATCGATCTGGCGGGGACTGTCGAGTACAGTTCGCATGCGGATTTCAAGGCGGGCGATCGGGTGCTGCTCAACGGTTGGGGCGTCGGTGAAAACCACTGGGGCGGGCTGGCGCAAAAGGCTCGGCTCAACGGTGACTGGCTGATTCCACTGCCCGAAGCTTTCACCCCGGCGCAAGCCATGGCCATCGGCACCGCCGGCTACACGGCGATGCTGTGCATTCTGGCGCTGGAGCGCCATGGCGTAACGCCGGATCACGGCGAAGTGCTGGTCACTGGCGCCAACGGCGGGGTCGGCAGCTTTGCCATCGCCTTGCTCAGCAAGTTGGGATACCGCGTGGTGGCATCCACCGGCCGCGTGTCCGAGCATGAATATCTGGAGCAATTGGGCGCTGCCGAAATCATCGATCGCGCCACCTTGTCCGAACCGGGCACGCCATTGGCGAAGGAGCGTTGGGCGGCGGTGGTCGATTCGGTCGGCAGCCATACATTGGCCAACGCTTGCGCCAGCACGCGTTCGGAAGGCGTGGTTGCGGCATGCGGGTTGGCGCAAGGCATGGATTTCCCGGCCTCGGTAGCGCCGTTCATTCTGCGCGGCGTGACGCTGGCTGGAATCAACAGCGTGACCCAGCCCAAAGCACGCCGTATCGAGGCCTGGGAACGACTGGCCAGGGATCTGGATTTCTCTTTATTGCAGCTGATCAGTCAGGAAATCAGCCTGAGCGAAGCCCTTGAGGCTGCGCCCAAACTGCTTGCCGGGCAACTGCGGGGCAGGGTGGTGGTCGACGTCAATCGTTGAGTTCGCGCTCAAGCAGTTGGCGTTTGCGCTCGACGCCCCAGCGGTAGCCGGAAAGGTTGCCATCGCTGCGCACCACGCGGTGGCAGGGAATCGCCACCGCCAAGCGGTTGGCCCCGCAAGCCTGGGCCACCGCACGCATCGAAGTCGGCGCGCCAATGCGTTGCGCGATTTCGGCATAACTGGCGGTGCTGCCTGCGGGAATCTCCCGCAGCGCCTGCCAGACCCGCTCCTGAAACGCGGTGCCGCGTATATCCAGCGGCAAGTTCAGGCCCGTCGCGGGCGCTTCGACAAAGCCGACGACGCTGGCGACCACCTGTTCAAATTCGCGGTCGGCGCCGATCAGGTTGGCCTTGCGAAACTGATCCTGCAGGTTGCAGACCAGCTGATGCGGATCGTCGCCGAGCAGAATCGCGCAGATCCCACGGTCGCTTTGCGCCACCAGAATCGCCCCCAGCGAGCATTGGCCAACGGCAAAGCGAATGTCGTTGTTCTGCCCGGCGGCGCGGTAATCGGTGGGCTTCATGCCCAGCAGTTGATCGGCTGATTCGTAGAAACGGCTGTTGGAATTGAATCCGGCGTCATACAGCGCGTCGGTCACCGAGCCGCCGTCCGCCAGGCGCGCACGCAGTTTGCGTGAGCGATGCGCCGTGGCGTAAGCCTTGGGCGTCAGGCCGGTCGCGGCTTTGAATACTCGATGAAAATGGAAAGGGCTAAGGCCTGCGCCGGCGGCGAGGCTGTCGAGCGCGGGCAACGTCTCGCACGCTTCGATTTGCCGGCAGGCCGCTGCGATGATCGCCGCGTGCTGCGCGTCATTCTGGTCCTTGCTGGCGCGTTTGCTCGGCCGATATCCGGCAGCTTCGGCCAGTTCGGCAGTGTCGAAAAATTCGACGTTCTGCGGTTTCGGCAAACGCGCAAGGCTGCTCGGTCGGCAATAAACGCCGGTGGTTTTTACTGCGTAGACAAACTGCCCGTCCGCACGCGGATCGCGCGCAACCACGGCGGCCCAGCGTGGATCGTCTTCAGTTCTGATCGTCTTCGAAAGCGTGTCCATGAGAGGGAATCCGTTGACCTGTTTGAGTCAGGTTAACCAGCATCGTAACCCGCGACACTCCGCGCCTTGCGGTCAAACTTTTATTGAACGCCCGCGACGCGGAAGGTGATGTTGATGCGCCGCTCGCCCAAGAGCGGGTGATGGCCGGGTTTGATTGGCAGCACGCCGTGATAGCGCAGACGGTCCACGCCGCCCCAGACCACCATGTCGCCATGCAGCAGCGGGATGCGCCGGGTTTTATCGCTGCGTTCGAAGCCGCCAAACAGAAACATCGCCGGCAACCCCAGCGACAACGAAACGATGGGCGCGGCATAACCCTTTTCGTCCTTGTCCTGATGCAGCGACATCTTGGCGCCGGGGACGTATTGGTTGATCAGGCAGGAGTCGGCCTGAAA
Organism: Pseudomonas sp. GXM4; assembly: GCF_008923895.1. Taxonomy (NCBI): domain Bacteria; kingdom Pseudomonadati; phylum Pseudomonadota; class Gammaproteobacteria; order Pseudomonadales; family Pseudomonadaceae; genus Pseudomonas; species Pseudomonas sp. GXM4. The sequence goes on along the minus strand of NZ_WBRZ01000085.1, from coordinate 2,454 downwards.
ACCCGGGAAGCCTGCGCGTTCCGCCGCCTCGTGGGCCAAATCGGCAAACACCGCCGGCATTGATGGCCACGGCAAGCCGCTGAGTGGATCGACGCTGGAATAGCGGTAACCGCTGCGATCAGTGATCCAGCCCAGCTGCCCGCAACTGCTGGTGCCGACCGACATGCTGAAACCGCCGGGCGTAACCATGTGGCGTAGCGGGGCGGCGGCAAGAATGGCTTCGAGCTCGGTCAGCAGTTGCTCGACCTGCGGCAAGGCGAATCCGCGCAGCACCCACGATTGTTCGCCGATCTGCTCGGCGCGGGGCTGCTGTACGGGTTCGTTGTCGGCGAACAGGTCAAACGTGGTCGGTTGCATGATTCGGTTACAGCGCTTTGCTGACCTTGATGTCACTGAGTTCTTCGTCAGCGTGCATTTTCTTCAGCGCCGCTTTCGCTTCCTCGTCAGTGCCGGTTTCCAGTTCAGCGAATTCGAAACGCTGTTCACCGTCCAGTTTGTACTTGATCACGTATTTGGTTTTTTGCGCCACGGTCATGTTTCCCTTTCAGAATAGGCTGTGCGTCTCAGCTCAGTTTGGTGCTGGAGCGACGGATGATCTTGATCGAGTGGGTCAGCGTCGGCTTGCGCGTGACGCTGATTGCGCGGCGGTTGACGGTGTCGATGGTGATGTTCCAGAAGCCGGTGCTCGGTGCGGTGATGCGTGCCGGAAACGTGTCGAACGCGCCGCCGTGGTAGGTGTGACGGCCGCCGTTTTTGAAGCTGCGGAAGTTGGCGTCGTTCATCAAACGGATGTTGCACATCTGCGAGCATTGAATGACGACGATGTCGTCTTCGTTGAGGTGCTCGCGCTGGTGAATGAATTTCATGGGCGCCTCCAGAAGGGCTTTTTCTACTAAATCAAAACGATAGCTTGTCGATGGGCGCAGTTTATCAGCCCGCACGGGTTATTATCTGGCCGTCGGGCGTTGCTTTGACAAATTTTGAACAGAACTTCGCCATGGCAGGCGGGTTAAATGCACAAGGCCCCGGAGAAAAGCGGCATTTGTGCTGTCGGACGGTCTTTGACGGAGGATTGATATGAAGTGGGGTGTGGTGTGTGTGCCGTTGATTCTGGCGATGGCCGGTTGTGCAAATGTTTCCGAAATCAATGAAACACTGCCAACCATGAGCGTGATCTCCGGCAAAAAGCCCCAGGAGTATGCGCAATGCCTGACCGACAAGCTCGCTGACAGTCGCGGCGCGTTGCAGGTGCAGCCGCAGAAGGACGGTGTAAGAGTGATCGTCCCGGGTAAACTTTCTTCAGGCCCGGCAGCCGTGTTTGATATCGAAGATCGCGCCGGCGGCAGCAGCATCAAGCTGCATGAGCGCATGTCCAACGTGCCGGTTCGCCCTCGCGATGTGCAGAAAGCCGCGAACGCCTGTATTTCCGGCTGATAGACTAGCGAACATCAGCACCCGATGCCGTCACAGTCCTGCTGTGGCGGCATTGTCATTTATGGAGTCGTGATGAAGCGAGAGCATGTGCGGGAGCGCCACGCAGAGGGCCTTATCTCTGCCACTCATGTCATCCAGAACCCGGCGAATCCCGGTGAATGGATCGTGTTTTTCAAGAAGAGTGCAGGGCGCAGCTACTTTTTGGTGGATGACAATGATGAAGTCGAGTCCTTCAATCGGCTTGATGATCTGATCGAGGTCGTCCGTGGCCTCGGGATCAAGTTTGCCGAAATCCACATGTAAGGCTTACTTGCAGACGACCACGACGTTGCGGGTCTTGTAATTGCCAACGTCAACGCCCAGGGTTTTGTCATCTTCCTTGGGCGCCGGCGTGCCATCGGTGCCGACGATGCGATAACCGGTGCCAGCGCAGGAGGCATCGGCCTTTTCGTAGCACATGGCCCAGGAGTTGGCTTCGCCGGAACAATCGATGCTCAGGCCCTGTTCGCCATTGTTCAGATAGGTGGGCTGCGAAGTGGCACAGCCGCTCAATACCAATACCGCGAGAAGCGGCTGCAGTTTGTTCAGGTTCATGGTTGCGTGGTCTTCAAGTGGGGGGACTGGATGCTCTGACAGCGCCGCGATGAAAAGGTTATAGCGATTGGCCACTTGTTTGCCAACAAGGCACAAAAAAGCCCTGCATGCTGGCAGGGCTTGGCGCAAGTGCGGACAGGATCAGTCTTGATCTTTACCACGGCGCTTGGAAGAAGCAGGTGTATCGGTGAACACCGAGGCTACATCCGTCGCCATCTGCTCGCTGTCGAAAGGTCCGGCGATGTGTTCGCCGTTGGTGGTGGTCAGCGTCCACTTGCCGTCTTTCTTGTCGATCACATACCCGTTGATGATTTTTACCGCAGCCATCTGGTCATTCTCGTTCGCTGGTTCAAAGGCGCCATGATAGCGGCAAATGCTCGCATTGGGGGCTGATAAGCGTATGGTGATCCTGTTTGCCCGGATCTT
>NZ_WBRZ01000084.1:0-20312 GCF_008923895.1 Pseudomonas sp. GXM4 | reverse complement strand
AATACATCTGTCTGACACCGCGCATTCGCGAGCAGGCTCGCTCCCACATTGAACATCCGTCATGGCCTCGCTTTGGTGCATGACAAATCCTTCATGCACCAAAACCTTCCATAATCGCCGCACCTGTTGAAAGATCAGCCACGCGCCGACAGCTATTTCCTACAGATCGCCCGATTGGCGCGGCGCTTGCTCTAGCCCAATCAACGTTCATTGCTGGAAGCTTTCCGATGCTGGTGATTCATCGCAGAATCGACCCTCAACCCGTCTGGGCCGCCGAGCTGCACCTGACCTTCGAAGCGCGCAGCAAAAGCCGTTTGCGCTGTTTCAGTGCCGAAGGCGAAGACGTTGGGTTGTTTTTGGAGCGCGGCCAGCCACCGCTGTATGACGGCGAATGTCTGCAGGCCGAAGACGGCCGTGTCGTGCGCGTCTGCGCCCGTCCCGAACAACTGCTCCACGTCACGTGCGCCAATGCGTTCGAACTGACGCGCGCGGCCTATCACCTCGGCAACCGCCATGTCGCCCTGCAAGTCGGCGACGGCTGGCTGCGCCTGCTCGACGATTACGTGCTCAAAGCGATGCTCGAACAGCTCGGCGCCCGGGTCGAGGCTATCGAAGCGCCGTTCCAGCCGGAACACGGCGCTTACGGCGGCGGCCATCATCATTCCCGCCACGGTGATGAAGACTTCAACTACGCGCCAAAACTTCACCAGTTCGGCGTGCGCCTGTGAATCCGGCCTGGGCGCTGCTGCGTCTGGCCAGTCCGCAACTGCCGATTGGCGGCTACAGCTATTCCCAGGGTCTGGAAATGGCGGTGGATAACGGCCGGGTCCACAACCCTGACGCCGCTCGCCGCTGGATCAGCGATCAACTGCTGCTCAATCTCGCCCGCTTCGAAGCGCCGCTGCTGTTGGCGCATTGCCAAGCCGCAGCAGATGAAAACTGGGCCGAATTACGACAACTCTGCGAGAGCCACCGCGCCAGCCGCGAAACCCGCGAGTTGCATCTGGAGAGCCGGCAGATGGGTTACTCCTTGCAGCAGTTGTTGAACGGTTTGCCGGAACTCGACGCGCCTGCCCGCGACTTTCTTGACCAGACCACAGAACCGCACCTGGCCTTGTGCTGGGCACTGGCAGCACGCGCCTGGGGCATCAGCCCGCAGGACGCTCTTGCCGCGTGGCTGTGGAGCTGGCTGGAAAACCAGCTCGCCGTGTTGATGAAGACCCTGCCGTTGGGCCAGCAAGCCGCCCAGCGCCTGACCAGCGAACTGCTGCCACTGCTGCAACAGGCGCAGCACGATGCGACCCGCATAAATCCCGAACACATCGGCAGCGCCGCGTTTGGCCTGTCTCTGGCGTGCATGGCCCACGAGCGCCAGTACAGCCGTCTGTTCCGTTCCTAGGGCCCGTCTACTTTGGAGAATCACATGAACACACAACCTCTGCGCGTCGGCATCGGCGGCCCGGTCGGTTCCGGCAAAACTGCGCTGACACTCGCCCTATGCCTGGCCCTGCGCGAGCGCTACAACCTCGCCGTGGTCACCAACGACATCTACACCCGCGAAGACGCCGATTTCCTGGTGCGCAACGAAGCCCTCGCGCCGGAGCGGATCATCGGCGTGGAAACCGGCGGCTGCCCGCACACGGCGATCCGCGAAGACGCCTCGATCAACCTTGAAGCGGTCGACCAACTGAACCGTCGTTTTCCCGGGCTGGATCTGATTCTGGTGGAGTCCGGCGGCGACAACCTCTCGGCGACCTTCAGCCCGGAGCTGTCGGATCTGACCATCTACGTGATCGACGTCTCCGCCGGCGACAAGCTGCCGCGCAAGGGCGGCCCGGGGATCTGCAAGTCCGACCTGCTGGTGATCAACAAGATCGACCTCGCGCCACTGGTGGGCGCCTCGCTGGAAATGATGGACAGCGACACCAAACGCATGCGCAACGGCAAGCCGTTCGTGTTCAGCAACCAGAAAACCGGTCAGGGCCTCGCAGAAATCATCGCCTTCATCGAACGTCAGGGCCTGCTGACCGCCGCCTGATCCACTTATCCACAAGGAAGCTTATCCATGACACTCAAACGCATTCTTGGCGCTCTGGCGTTGCTGCTGACACCGGCGCTGGCCTTCGCTCACCCAGGGCATGGCGATAGCGGCCTCATCGCGGGCATCAGCCACCCGATCGGCGGGCTCGACCATTTGCTGGCAATGCTCGCCGTCGGTTTGTGGGCGGCGCAGCAACAAGGCGCGGCGCGCTGGGCGCTGCCGTGCACGTTTGTCGGCACCATGCTGCTGGGCGGCCTGCTCGGTTTTGAAGGGCTGGAGTTGCCGGCGCTGGAAAGCGGGATTGCCGCATCGGTCTTGGCGCTGGGACTGGCAGTGGCACTGGCGGTACGTCCACCGCTGGTGATGGCGGTGGCAGCGACGGCGCTGTTTGCGCTGTTCCATGGCGTGGCGCATGGGCTGGAGCTGCCGGAAATGAGCAGCCCGTGGGCGTATGCGGCCGGGTTTGTGGCCGCGACGGCGGTTTTGCATGCGCTCGGTTATGGCGTGGTGCGAGTTCTTCCGCAGGCAGCGGCGCCGCTGGTGCGGTTGGCGGGTGCGGCTTCGGCGGCGACTGGGGTGTGGTTGCTGGCAGGCTAATCTCTATCGCCTGAGCCGGCCTCATCGCTGGCAAGCCAGCTCCCACAGGTTATTGGGTAAGTCCACAATTGTGTGAACACTCAATTTCCTTGTGGGAGCTGGCTTGCCAGCGATGACGGCCGATCAGACACCAAACCTTTAAAGGCTGCCTCTCTGCTACCATGTCGCGCAATCGCCCCAGCCCGTGACGCCCGCCCATGCCCCACGCTTCCCGCTCCACCGCCCTGCCCGAATTGACCGCCCTGTTTGGCCAAGTGCAGCAGCACTTCCTCGACGTGATCGTGCCGCTGTGGCAAGGCCCGGGCTGGAATGCCGACATGGCGTTGCCCTATGAGGCGCTGGACGCTACACACCAGCCGTTGCCAGCGCAACGCTATCGGGCGATGGCCTGCGCACGCCAGCTGTATCTGTTCTCCAGCCTGATCGGGGTTGTGGATAACGCCGAAGTCCGCGCCGCCGCGCTGTTCCGTTCCCTGCAACGGCACTTCCACGATGCCGAGCATGGCGGCTGGTTCTACAGCATCGACGCACAGGGCAAGCCGCTGGACCAGCGCAAGGATCTCTACACCCACGCCTTCATCCTGTTCGCCTGCGCGCATTACTGGGACAAGTCCCGGGATTCGCTGGCCGAGTCGACATTGAACGCCGCGCTGGAAATCATCGGCCGCCGATTCGCCACCGGCGACGGTTTGTACGAAGCCTGCCTTGAGCGTGACTGGCTCACCCTGCAAACCGGGCCACTGCAAAATCCGCTGATGCATCTGGCCGAAGCTTTTCTGGCGACCCTCGCCGTGCGTGAAGACCCGCAAACGCAGAAGGCCCTGCTTGAGTTATGCACAGCCATGCACAAGCAGTTCGTCGATCCGCAATATGGCGTGTTGATGGAGAAGCCGCTGGGCGCTGTGGATAACTGGTACGAGCCGGGGCACCAGTTCGAATGGTATTTCCTGCTCCAATCGTCGGCGCTGTTGCGCGATTCGAAACTGCACCGGGCGCTGGATCGGGCATTTGCCTTCACCGAGCAGTACGGCGTGCTGGAGTCCTGCGGCGCGGTACGGGCGATGCTCGATCTGGATGGCAATGGACGGCCGAGGGATTCGACCCAGCGCATCTGGGCTCAGGCCGAATACCTGCGTGCGCTGACCTTGCGGGCGGACAGCGAAGCGGTGGTGCTGCGCCAGTTGCAGGCGTTGCAGCAGCGGTTTCTGCATGCCGGCGGCTGGCATGAGTGTCGGGATGAAAATGGGGAGGTCAGCCGCAAGGACATGCCTTCGACTACGCCTTATCATTTGGCGACTTGTTATAGCGGACTGGCTGAATATCTTCGCTGACTCGTGCAAAGCAGGATTTGGGGCTAGAGGGTTACTGTGTTCTCAGCAGACATCCGGATCAGATCAGGCAATCCACTTCTTGTCCCCGGTGAAGCTGATCGTCAGCCACCTCGCCGCATCCGGTTCACCCAACTGCGCCGATATCTGCTCACGTAGCGCGTCCAGCTGCGCGACATCGCGCAGCGGATAATCTGCCGGCAACACCACATGAATTTCGATGAACCGCGCCCGACCGTGCTTTTGCACGTAGGACACGTAATCGTCGAAACCATGCTCGACCTTCGCCACCTCCATGACCTGCCTGACCTGCTCATCCAGCGTGTCCGGGGCGATTCCCAGCACATCACGCAATGCCGGGCCGAGGATCTTCAACGCCGGGGGCAGCATGGTCAGCGCGAGTACGATGAGGATCAGCGGGTCGACATACACCGCCCACTCGCCATAGCCTTGGGACTTGAGCAGCAGCGCGGCGAGGAAACTGATCAACAACCCCACCGAGAGCATCGCGTCGACCAGCCAACTGATGTTGTCGAACTGGATGAGGCTGGATTTGAGCGTGCGATTACGCCGGCGCACGTAAAAGAAGTAGGCGAACTCGACGACGGTAAACACCGCCGCATAGACGATCACCAGACCCAACTCAATATCACGACCACCATTGATGATGCCGAACACGCCGTTGAGAAAGGCGTAGATGGCGATCAACAGCAGGAAGCTGCCCTCGATCAGCAACACCATCGGTTCCAGATGCCAGAAGCCGAACTGGAAACGCTGATTGCTTTGCTTGGCGATCAGCCGGGCGGTGATCAGCATCAGGATTTTGATGAATGTCGCGATCAGCGAAAAAAAGCCATCGAACAGGATGGATTGCGAACCTGAAACAAAACCGGTGACGATCCCGGCAATCGACACCGCCAGCATCAGCAGCGTCGATTGTTTGAGCAGTGCCTGCTCACCTCGGTTACTCACTTGAACTCCTCATGAAACCTTGAGCGCCGCGGGGTGCGGCCTGATGGTTGAATGAGGAGTTTAGCTTATCGACTTGTTTTGCCTGTGCCGACCTCATCGCTGGCAAGCCAGCTCCCACAGAGACCGAGTACCTCACAAGATTTGTGTTCACCGGTGACCTGTGGGAGCTGGCTTGCCAGCGATTGGCCTCAGCGCGGTATCAAGCCTTGTTACGCTCGATGGCAAACCCGGCCCAGGTCTGGCTCACCGGCATCAGCTCCAGGCTGTTGATGTTGATGTGCGCCGGGGTGTTCATCACCCAGAAAATCGTCTCGGCGATGTCCTGCGGCTGGATCGGCTCGGCGCCAGCGTAAGTGGCGTTGTAGCGTTCCTGGTCACCGGCGAAACGCACCAGCGAGAACTCGCTTTCGCACAGGCCGGGCTCGATGTTGCTGACCCGCACGCCAGTGCCCTGCAAATCGCAACGCAGGTTCAGCGAGAACTGTTTGACGAAGGCTTTGCTCGCGCCGTACACGTGGCTGCCCGGGTACGGATAGTTGCCGGCGATGGAACCGAGGTTGACGATACCGGCGCCACGGCCGTGGGCGATCAGCCGAGGCAGCAGCAGGCGGGTGGCGTACATCAGGCCTTTGACGTTGGTGTCGACCATGGTGTCCCAGTCATCCAGATCGCATTTCGGCGCAGGGTCGACGCCGAGCGCCAGGCCAGCGTTGTTGATCAGGCCACGGAGTTTGGCGAACGACGGCGGCAGGTTGGCGATTGCCTCCTCCATCGCCTTGCGATCACGCACATCGAGGACCAGACCATGCACTTCGGTCTGCTTCGACAGTTCGGCGCACAGGGCATTGAGGCGTTCTTCACGACGGCCGGTCAGGACCAGCTTCCAGCCAGCCTCGGCAAAACGCCGGGCACAGGCTTCACCAAAACCGGACGTCGCGCCGGTGATAAACAGGGTGTCGGACATCGTGTTCTCCTTGCTTCGGCCGCCACGGCAGCCCTTGGAATAGAAAATCAGCAGGCAGCATGCCCGCCCTCGCGGATACGGGCAACACTTGCCAGCTGTACAAAAATCAACCAGACCTGCCAAGGCCTTGGCCAGCGTGGCCTGTAGCCATGTGCACGCATGTTATCCACAGTCTGCTCCACAGTTTCCGGGGGCAAGTGCAAACGCGCAAAGCCGCGCCACACAAGGCTTTGCGGGCGAAATGGAAAGTTTTTTGCTTGACCGTGAGGCGGGGGATGTGCGGGACAGGGCATTTTGCACGACGGACGGTGCAACCGGGTGATTGCGCGAGGCCAGCAATTACGGCGCTCCGCGAGGTCTTTCCAGAGTTTAGTCACAGACTTATCCACAGGCTTTTACACACAACAGTACCCGACCTGGATGCGCTATAAAAAGGTTGACAATGGCGCCTCACGCCTGCCTGAAACTGACTGATCAAAAAACAATCACAAGCCTGGAGACCACGGATTACAAGGCCTGCAACCATATACACCCACGTTATTCACAGCCAGTTCCACAGTAACCGGGGACAAGTCAAAACTGTGGAAAAACAGCCATTTGCAGCGTCTATATGTCGCGCTTTGGCAGCTTGGGGAATTTGTTTTCCACAATTTCGGGAATTACCCAATTTACCTGTGGTGGATTCCAAAAAATAAAAAAGCCCCGGGACTCTCGTCGCCGGGGCTGTGTACAACCGCGAGAAGAATCAGTGCCCGCCCAGATAGGCGTTACGCACCTCCTCATTCACCAGCAGCTCTTTGCCTGTGCCGGTCAGACGGATTTCGCCGTTGACCATCACATATGCCCGGTCCGACAGCTTCAGCGCATGGTTGGCGTTCTGCTCGACCAGAAAGATGGTCATGCCGGTTTTGGCCAACTCGCGCAGGGTGGCAAAAATCTGTTTCACCACGATCGGTGCCAGACCCAGGCTCGGCTCATCGAGCAGCAACAGCTTCGGCCGGCTCATCAGCGCACGGGCGATGGCGAGCATCTGCTGTTCACCGCCAGACATGGTCATCGCCCGCTGATTGCGCCGTTCTTCAAGCCGCGGAAACAGCTCGAACATGCGCTGCATGTCCTCTTTGGCGTACTTGTCGCCAATCGGGATGGTGCCCATCAGCAGGTTCTCCTCGACGGTCATGTCGGGGAAAACCCGCCGCCCTTCCGGTGACTGCGCGATGCCATTGGAGGCGATGTAGTGCGAGGACTTCTGCGTGATGTCGACGCCCTGATAGAGAATCTGCCCGCCCGCCGCCCGTGGCTGGCCGAAGATCGACATCAGCAAGGTCGACTTGCCGGCACCGTTGGAGCCGATCAGGCTGACGGTTTCGCCTTCGTTGATCTGCAGGGAAACGCCTTTGAGCGCCTGGATCGGGCCGTAGAAGACGTCCAGATTACGCAGTTCGAGGATCGGTTGACTCATGCCAGCTCCTCTTCGTCGGCGCCCAGATAGGCCGCGATCACTTTCGGATCGTTGCGGATCGCTTCCGGCCCGCCTTCGGCGATGACGATGCCGTGGTCGAGAACCACGATGTGATCGGAAATGCTCATGACCATGCCCATGTCGTGTTCGATCAGCACCACGGTCAGATCGTGCTCGTCGCGCAGCAGCCGGATCATCGCGCTGAGCGCTTCGGTTTCCTGAGGGTTGAGGCCGGCGGCCGGTTCGTCGAGGCAGATGATCTGCGGCCGCGTGCACATGGCCCGAGCGATCTCCAGACGGCGTTGTTGGCCGTACGAGAGTTCACCGGCGAGACGGTTGGCGCAGTCGACCAGATCGACCACTTCCAGCCAGTAGAACGCGACATCCAGCGCGTCGCTCTCGGCCTTGCGATAGCCCTTGGTGTTGAGGATGCCGGCGAGCATGTTGCGGTTGACCCACATGTGCTGCGCCACCAGCAGGTTTTCCAGCACCGACATTTCCTTGAACAGGCGAATGTTCTGGAACGTACGGGCAAGACCTGCACGGTTCACCAGGTGAGTACCGCCGAACATCTTGTAGTACATGCGGCTGAGGAAGGATTTCGGCGAGACGAAATCGGTCGGTTTGAACGACTCGCCCAGCAACTGGATGACGTTGGTCTGCTGGCCGCGCACGTTGAGTTCGATCTTGCCGCCCGTGGCCTTGTAGAAACCGGTCAGGCAGTTGAACACCGTGGTCTTGCCGGCACCATTGGGTCCGATCAGGGCGAAGATCGAATTGCGTTTGACCTTCAGGCTGACATCGCTCAACGCCTTGATGCCACCGAAATGCATCATCAGTTTTTCAACAGAGAGTACGACTTCACTCATGGCGCAGTCCTCTCGTAGTGAATGGCACCTTTGCGTGGTTTGACCCCGGTGCGGCTGATGCGGATCAGCCCGCGTGGTCGCCAGATCATCATCAACACCATCAGGATGCCGAACAGCAGCACGCGGTATTCAGCGAAGCCGCGCAGCAGTTCCGGAGCGACGGTGAGCACAAACGCGGCGATGACTACGCCAATGGTCGAGCCCATGCCGCCGAGCACGACGATGGCGAGGATCAGCGCCGATTCGAAGAAGGTAAACGAGGTCGGGTTGACGAAGCCTTGATAGGTGGCGAAGAACACCCCGGCCAGACCCGCCGTCGACGCACCGATGGTGAACGCCGAGAGCTTGACCAGCACATGGTTGAGACCCATCGAGCGGCAGGCGATTTCATCTTCACGCAGCGCTTCCCACGCGCGACCGACCGGCATCTTCACCAGCCGATGCTTGACGTACAGCACCGCCAGCACCACCAGGAACAGCACTGCGTAGATGAAGTAATACTTCACGTCGGGGTTGTAGGTCAGACCGAAGAACTCATGGAACGGTACTCCGCCATCCTTCGCCCGCTTGCCGAACTCCAGGCCGAAGAACGTCGGCAGTGGCGCCGGCATGCCGTTCGGGCCGCCGGTCAGGGACAGCCAGTTGTTCAGCACCAGACGAATGATTTCGCCGAAGCCCAGGGTCACGATCGCCAGATAGTCACCGTGCAGACGCAACACCGGGAAACCGAGAATGCAGCCCGCCAGGCCTGCGGTGATTGCCGCCAGCGGCAGCACGGTCCAGAAACCCAGACCCAGATATTGATAACCCAAAGCCAGACCGTAGGCACCGATGGCGTAGAACGCCACGTAACCAAGGTCGAGCAGCCCGGCCAGACCGACCACAATGTTCAGCCCCAGCCCCAGCAACACGTAGATCAAACCGAGGATGACCACGCCGAGCAAATAGGAGTTGGAAACAAACGGCACGATGATCGCCAGCACAATGATCAGCGGGATGATCCAGCGCAGCCGCGATTTGTAGTCCGCCGGCAGCACGTGCACACCGGAACCGCTGCTCTCGAACCCGTCGAGGATCTTCAGGCCCTTGGGCGTTTGCAGGAACAGGCTGAGGGCAAAGCGACCGGCCATGACGATGGCAATGATCCACGCCACGCGGGTCGCTTCGAGGTTGAAGCTGTAGCCGTCGAGGACCACGCCGACAATCGGCCCGAACACGATCAGCGCAATCAGGCCGGCAAGAATCGCCTCGACCAGACTTTTTTTGATATCGATGGATTTTTCAGTGGTTGCAGACATCGCTTACACCTTCGACACAAGAGGACGGCCCAACAGGCCCTGCGGCCGGAAGACCAGTACGAGGACGAGCAGCGAGAAACTGAACACGTCTTTGTAGTCGGAGTTGACCAGACCGGAGAACAGCGACTCGGAGATGCCAAGGATGATCCCGCCGAGCATCGCGCCGGGCAGTGAACCGATGCCGCCCAGAACCGCTGCGGTGAACGCCTTGATGCCGATGATGAAGCCGGCATAGAAGTCGAACGTGCCGTAGTTCATGGTGATCAGCACACCGGCCAGTGCCGCCATGGCTGCACCGATGATGAACACATAGGAAATCACCCGGTCGGTGTTGATCCCCAGGATCGAGGCCATCTTGCGGTCTTGCTGGGTCGCACGGCACATGCGGCCGAGCTTGGTGTATTTGATGACGTAGGTCAGCAGCCCCATGCCGACGAACGCGGCGATCAGGATGAAGACTTTGGTGTAGGTCAGTTGTACGAAGCCGGTGCCGACTTCAACACGCCAGGCACCGGTCAGCAGCGTAGGCACGCCCTGTTGTTTGGCGCCCTGAGCGATCTGCGCATAGTTCTGCAGAATCAGCGAAATACCGATAGCGCTGATCAGCGGCGCCAGGCGGGTCGAGTTACGCAGGGGTTTGTAGGCAACACGCTCGATGACCCAGCCATACACCGCCGTGACGACGATGGTGAAGATCAGCGTGCCGAGCATCAGCAGCGGGAAGGATTCGATACCGAAGTAAGCCAGCAGAGCCAGACTGATTGCCGCCAGGTAAGCGGAAATCATGTAAACCTCACCGTGGGCGAAGTTGATCATGCCGATGATGCCGTAGACCATTGTGTAGCCGATGGCGATCAGGCCATAGACCGACCCGAGGGTCAGGCCATTGACCAGTTGCTGCAGGAAAATACCATCCATAACGCAATCTCACGCAGTGAGAACCTGCGCACCAAGGGTGCGCGGTTCTTCTAGGAAAAATACAGATGTACGTCGGAGCAATGTCGGAGCGTGATCAGCCCGATCGCCACTGAATCCTGTGGGAGCTGGCTTGCCAGCGATAGCGGTGGATCAGCCAACTTGTGTGTCGATTGACCTGACGCCATCGCGGGCAAGCCCGCTCCCACAGGGTTTCAAGTGAGCCGAGTGATCGCTTCAGCCCTTACTTCTGCTTTTCCAGCTGGTGGTATTTGCCGTCCTTGTCCCACTGGTAAACCACGTAGTCGGAGACTTTCAGGTCGCCCTTGGAGTCCCAGGTTTTTTCGCCCATCACGGTTTTCACCGGATTTTTCTTCAGCCAGGCCGCAGCCTCTTCACCCTTGTTGGACTTGGCACCGTTGAACGCTGCCGCCAGGGTCTGAACCGAGGCGTAGGCGTACAGGGTGTAGCCTTCAGGCTCGGTGCCGGCCTTGCGGAACGCGTCCACTACGGTCTTGCTTTCAGGCAACAGGCGCGGGTCGGCGCCGAAAGTCATCAGCACGCCGTCGGTGAATTGCGGGCCGCCAGCGGTGGTCACCAGCTCGTCGGTCACGATGCCGTCGTCGGACATGAACTTGACGTCTTTCAGACCTTGTTCGCGCAGCTGGCGAACCAGTGGACCGGCTTCCGGGTGCAGGCCGCCGAAGTAGACGACATCGGCGCCGGCGCCACGGATCTTGGTAACGATGGTGCTGAAGTCTTTCTCGCCGCGGGTCAGGCCTTCGTACAGCACAGGCTTGACGCCGCGTTTTTCCAGCTGAGCCTTGGTGGCGTCCGCCAGGCCTTGGCCGTAGGTGTCCTTGTCGTGCAGCACGACGACTTTCTTGCCCTTGAGCATGTCGACGATGTAGTCGCCGGCAACGATGCCTTGCTGGTCGTCACGTCCGCACATACGGAACATGGCGCTGAGGCCACGCTCGGTAACTTGCGGGTTGGTCGAGCCCGGGGTGATCGCGATGATCCCGGCTTCGTCGTAGATTTCCGAGGCTGGAATGGTAGACGAGGAGCAGAAGTGCCCGACCACGCCGGCGACTTTCTGGTTGGTGAGGTCCTTGGCGACCGTCACTGCCTGCTTCGGTTCGCAGGCGTCGTCGCCTTTGACCAGGACGATTTTTTCCCCATTGACGCCACCCGCCGCGTTGACCGCATCGGCCGCCGCCTGTGCACCCTTCATGTACTGCTCGCCGAATGCCGCGTTGGCACCGGTCATCGGACCCGCTACACCGATCTTGATATCAGCTTGAGCAAACGCAGAAACACCCAGCGCAGTAGCGACTGCGAGGGCCAGAAAGCCTTTCTTGTAAAACGTCTGGGACATGAGGTGGTGCTCCAAGGTTTTTTTTAGTTGGCACTGCGACTTCACTTCACTCAAAGCTCAGAGCAAGGCCCGTGCCATCGGTTTTTTATTCTTCAAAAAGTCGCTGCGTTGTTGTTATTTCGACTGTTTCGGTCCCATTTTCATTGGGCGTGCAACCGTCTAAACCGCGGAAGGTGAAACCATTTGTTTCTTCAGGCGCAACCCGCACGCGCCATCATTGCAACCGCAGCGGCAAACGACGTGCAACCAGCCTGTAACAGCACGCGTCACCGAACTGCACACTGCTGGTGCGGGACTGCTACAACCCGCACCATTACAGGCTAGTCGCTGGATGCAAAAGCGCCGCTTGCGGCAACAAATTTCAACACTCAAATGACGATGCGCAGGCACTGGCCCGCGTGATACAGGGAAAACCCGGCTTCGTACAGGCAACTGCGCAAGCCCACACCGGCCAGGGGCTGCATCGGTGCGAAGGGAATCGGCAGTGCCTGCGGATCGCCGTTGCACAGGTAATCGGCGAAGGCTTTGCCGACCACCGTACCGGTGGTGACGCCGCGACCGTTATAACCGGTGACGGCTACCAGTCCGGGCGCGGGCTCGAACAGCCGCATCAGGTGATCAGGGGTAAACGCAATGCGCCCGGTCCAGGTGCATTCCCACTCGACCGGCTTCAGATTGGGGAAGTAATGCTGCTGCACCCGATCAGCCCAGGCCTTGAGAAACCACGTCGGTTTTTGATTGCCATTGCCGAGGCTGCCAAGCAACAGGCGCCCGTCCTTGTCGCGACGGATGCTGCTCAATACCTGACGGGTGTCCCACGAGCCCTGCCCGCCCGGGAGAATTTCCTGCGCAGCGTCTTCGCTGAGCGGCACCGAGGCGACCTGGTAGTAATAACCGGGAAAGAAATTGCGCTTGAGTTCGGTCCAGTCGCCTTCGGTGTAAGCATTGGAGGCGATGACCACTTGTTCGGCGAGTACCGAACCCTGGGCGGTTTGCACCGACCAGTTCTGCCCGATGCGCTCGAGGCGAGTCACTGGCGAATGATCGAACATCTGCCCGCCGAGCCCGCGCACGGCATTGGCCAGCCCGGTGACATAGGCCATCGGATTGAGCGTGCCGGCGCGGCGATCAAGCAACGCGGCGGCGATTTTCTGCGTGCCGGTGGCTTGCTCGCAGGCCTTGCCGGTCAGCAGTACGACCGGCGCGCCACGACGTTTCCATTGCTGCTCGCGACTGCGCAGATCCGCCTCGCCCTTGGCGTTATGCGCCATGTGCAAAGTGCCTTCGCGGCGCAATTGGCAATCGATGGCGTATTTATCCACAAGGCTGAACACCAGCGCCGGCGCCGCACCGAGCATGCGGTTGAGCTGACTGCCGACCGCCTCGCCGAACCCGGCTTCGATCTCGTCCGGAGGAATCCACATGCCGGCGTTGACCAGCCCGACGTTGCGCCCGGAGCCACCATGCCCTGCGCGATGCGCTTCCAGCACGCAGACGCTTTTACCTTTTTCCAGCAGATGCAGCGCCGCTGACAACCCGGTGAACCCGGCGCCGATCACGCAGACATCGACCTTGACCTCGCCACTGAGCGCGGTGTTATCCGGGCGTTGTGGCGTGAGCGTTTCCCACAGACATTCTTCGCGTAACGGCATTGCCAAGCTCCTGTCGGAGCAGCCGCAAGCCACAAGCTACAAGCTGCAAGCCGGTCTGCTTGACGCTTGTAGCTTGAAGCTTGTAGCTGCTTAATCGAATGTAATGCCCTGCGCCAACGGCAATTCCAGCGAGTAATTGACGGTGTTGGTCTGCCGGCGCATGTACGCGCGCCAGGCATCGGAGCCGGATTCACGGCCGCCGCCGGTCTCTTTCTCGCCACCAAATGCACCGCCGATTTCCGCACCGCTCGGGCCGATGTTGACGTTGGCGATGCCGCAGTCGCTGCCGACCGCCGACATGAACCGCTCGGCCTCACGCACGTCGGTGGTGAAGATGCACGATGACAGGCCTTGCGGCACGGCGTTGTTCAGGCGCAGCGCTTCTTCGAAATCGCTGTAGCCGACCACGTAGAGAATCGGCGCGAAGGTTTCGCTGCAGACCACGTCGCTCTGCTCGGGCATTTCCACGATGGCCGGCGATACGTAGTAGGCGTTGGGGAATTGCTCTTCCAGTTGGCGCTTGCCGCCGAATACCCGGCCGCCTTCGCTCAGCGCCTGTTCCAGCGCATCCTGCATGTTTTCGAAGCTGTGCCTGTCGATCAGCGGGCCGACCAGATTGCCTTGCAGCGGATGGCCGATGCGTACTTTCGAATAGGCAGCCTTGAGGCGAGTGACGATTTCTTCCTTGACCGACTCATGGGCAATCAGACGGCGCAAGGTGGTGCAGCGTTGCCCGGCGGTGCCGACGGCGCTGAACAGAATCGCGCGCACCGCCATATCCAGATCGGCGCTCGGGCCGAGGATCATCGCGTTGTTGCCGCCCAGCTCAAGAATGCTGCGGGCGAAACGCGCGGCGACTTTCGGCGCCACTTCGCGGCCCATGCGCGTGCTGCCGGTGGCGCTGATCAGCGCAACACGCGGATCATCGACCAGCGCTTCGCCGGCATCGCGTCCGCCGATCACCACCTGGCACAGGCTCGCCGGGGCATCGCTGAAATTTTTCACTACGCGATCAAACAGCGCCTGACAGGCCAGCGCGGTCAGCGGAGTTTTCTCCGACGGCTTCCACACCACCGGGTTGCCGCAGACCAGCGCCAGGGTGGTGTTCCACGCCCACACTGCGACCGGGAAGTTGAACGCGCTGATGACGCCGACCACGCCAAGCGGATGCCAGGTTTCACGCATATGGTGGCCCGGGCGCTCGGAGGCGATGGTCAGACCGTACAACTGGCGCGACAGGCCGACGGCGAAGTCGCAGATGTCGATCATCTCCTGCACTTCACCCAGACCTTCCTGAGTGATCTTGCCGGCCTCCCACGATACCAGCTCGCCAAGGTCGGCCTTGTACTCGCGCAACACTTCACCGAACTGGCGCACCAGCTCACCGCGACGCGGCGCCGGCACCTTGCGCCATTGCTCGAATGCATGATCTGCGCGACTGATGTGCTGCTCGACTTCGGCAGCGCCCTCCCAGTTCACCGAGGCAATTTCACTGCCATCGATGGGCGAATGCACCGGCACCTTGCCGTTCTGGTACAGGGCCGGGTTGACTCCCAGACGATCAAGCAATGCGGCTACCATCGGTCTCTCCTCAAGCAAAAACAGAATGTGTGCGGCCATCCTTTGCATGGCCGGGCAGGCCTTTAGTTGTAGCCTCACTGCGGCGATGCAACAAACGACCTTTACGCCAGATATCATTCCGTTTATTCATGCTGCCTAGCGAAAGACAAGAAAAAGGACTGGCCATGCTGAACAAACGCCACTTGCCCTCGATCACCGCGCTGCAATGCTTCGAGGCCGTGACCCGGCACCTGAGTTTTACCCGCGCCGCCGAAGAGCTGAACCTGACCCAGAGTGCGGTGAGCAAACAGGTCGCGCAGCTTGAAGAACTGTTGCAGCACTTGCTGTTCCGCCGCGTGCGTCGGCGTTTGCAGATGACACCGGCCGGGGATTTGTATCTGGTCGAGGTCAGAAAAATCCTCAGCCAAGTGGAGATGTCGACGCATTACCTGCGTTCCTACGGCGGCGAAACCGAAGTCCTGCGCGTTTCCACCCCGTCGACCTTCGGCGCCCGTTGGCTGGTGCCGCGCCTGAAAGGCTGGCGCCTGCGCCATCCGTCGATTCATCTGGATCTGTGCAACGAACAGGAAGCCGACGATCTGTTGCAGGGGCGCAGCGATCTGGCCTTCTATTTCGGCCAGGCTTCGCGGCCGGGCACCGAATGCCTGAAACTGTTCGGCGAACAACTGGTACCGGTCTGCGCCCCGGGCAGCCTGCCGGACACGCCATTCACTGACCCGACGCAACTCACCGACCTGGTGCTGCTGCAAAATGCCTCGCGACCGCAGGCCTGGCACGACTGGTTCGACAGTCAGGGCTACCACACCGAACACAGCTACCACGGGCCGCGTTTCGAAACCTTCTATATGTGCATCCGCGCCGCCCAGGTCGGTTGTGGCGTTGCGCTGCTGCCGCGGTTTCTGGTGGAAGAGGAATTGGCCGAAGGCAAACTGGTCATACCCTGGCAGCATGCGATGCCCAGCAGCGATGCCTATTACCTGGCCTACCCGGAGCACGCGGCGGAAGTGCCGAAGGTGCGGGATTTTGTGAAATGGATGCTGGAGCAGATCGACAGCCCGGCTTGAAATCCACCTAGCCCTTTTTGGCCCCTTTGTGGGAGCGAGCTTGCTCGCGAAAGCGTCAGATCAGCCACATCATCTTTATCTGACACACCGCTTTCGCGAGCAAGCTCGCTCCCACAGGGTTTGCAGTGGCGTGAAAAACTGCTGGCAATCCTTGCACCTGATATGCGCCACTAGCGCCATCGATATAGACCGCGCCAGGCGCGGCGCAACTGGAGACCCGTTTATGAGCGAGAGTGTGTTTGCCGATCGCATCGTGCAGAACCTGCTCGACACCGACTTCTACAAGCTGACGATGATGCAGGCGGTGCTGCACAACTACCCCAACGTCGAAGTCGAATGGGAATTCCGCTGCCGCAACGCCGAGGATCTGCGTCCGTATCTGGCCGAGATTCGTCATCAGATCGAGCGTCTGGCCGAGCTGAGCCTGAGTGCCGATCAGTTGAGTTTTCTCGAGCGCATCAGCTTTCTGAAACCGGATTTTCTGCGCTTCCTTGGCCTGTTCCGCTTCAACCTGCGCTACCTGCACACCGGCATCGAGAATGGCGAGTTGTTCATCCGCCTGCGCGGGCCGTGGCTGCATGTGATTCTCTACGAAGTGCCGCTGCTGGCGATCGTCAGTGAAGTGCGCAATCGCTATCGCTACCGGGAGACTTCGCTGGAGCAGGCACGCGAACAGCTGTATCGCAAGTTCGACTGGCTGACCGCCAATGCTTCGGCCGATGAGCTGTCGCAATTGCAGGTTGCCGATTTCGGCACGCGCCGGCGCTTTTCCTTTGGCGTCCAGGCCGAAGTGGTCAACGTCCTCAAGCATGACTTCCCGGGGCGTTTCGTCGGTACCAGCAACGTGCATCTGTCCCGCGAGCTGGACATGAAACCGCTGGGCACCATGGCTCACGAGTGGATCATGGCCCATCAGCAACTCGGCCCGCGCCTGATCGACAGCCAGATCGCCGCGCTCGATTGCTGGGTGCGCGAGTATCGCGGTCTGCTCGGCATCGCCCTCACCGACTGCATCACTACCGATGCGTTTCTTGGCGATTTCGATCTGTTCTTCGCCAAGCTCTTCGATGGCCTGCGCCACGATTCCGGGGATCCGGTGGCGTGGGGCGAAAAGTGCATCGCGCACTACCACAAGCTTGGCATCGACCCGATGAGCAAGACCCTGGTGTTCTCCGACAGTCTGACCCTGCCGAAATCGTTGGAGATTTTCCGCGCGCTGCACGGTCGCATCAATGTGAGCTTCGGCATCGGTACCAACCTCACCTGCGATATCCCGGGTGTCGAACCGATGAGCATCGTGCTTAAAATGACCGCCTGCAACGGCCAGCCGGTGGCGAAGATCTCCGACGAGCCTGGCAAGACCCATTGCAAAGATCCGAATTTCGTCGCCTATTTGCGACATGTGTTTCAGGTTCCTGCCGAATCCAGTCTATCTAGCAAGGAGTGAATTCATGCAAGCCGTACAGCGTGAGATTGCTGAGCAGCTCAAGGTGCAACCACCGTTCGCCGACGATCAGGCCCTGCAGGCCGAAGTCGCCCGGCGCCTGACGTTCATTCAGGATTGTCTGGTCAATTCCGGGCTCAAGACCCTGGTGCTGGGCATCAGCGGCGGCGTCGATTCACTGACCGCCGGCCTCCTGGCCCAGCGCGCGGTGCGTGAACTGCGCGAAAAAACCGGCGACGACCGCTACAAATTCATCGCCGTGCGCCTGCCCTACGAAACCCAGTTCGACGAGCACGACGCCAAGGCCTCGCTCGACTGCATCGCCCCTGACGAAATCCACACCGTGAACATCGGCCCGGCGGTCAAGGCGCTGGCAGCTCAAGTGTCGGCGTTCGAAGGCAAGCCGGCAGCGTCGGTCGACTTCGTGCTGGGCAATACCAAGGCGCGTATGCGCATGGTGGCGCAGTACACGATTGCCGGGGTGGCGGGCGGCCTGGTGATTGGCACCGACCACGCGGCGGAAGCAGTGATGGGTTTCTTCACCAAATTCGGCGATGGCGCCTGCGACCTCGCCCCGCTCAGCGGCCTGGTGAAAAATCAGGTGCGCGCCATTGCCCGCAGTTTTGGCGCGCCGGAGTCATTGGTCGAGAAAGTGCCGACGGCTGACCTCGAAGACTTGTCACCGGGCAAGCCGGACGAAGCGGCGCACGGCGTGACCTATGCCGAGATCGATGCGTTTCTGCACGGGGAAACGGTGCGGGACGAGGCGGCGAAGATCATCGTCGATACGTACAACAAGACTCATCACAAGCGGGTCATGCCGTTTGCGCCTTGATTTTTCAACGGCATGAAAAAGCCCGCTGAGGAGCGATCCTCCGCGGGCTTTTTCTTTGGCCATCAGTGAAGCGGATGGCCTCTTCGCGAGCAGGCTCGCTCCCACATTGGCCCTGATTACTTGACGACGATGGTGCCTTTCATCATCGAGATGTGGCCAGGGAACGAGCAGAAGAAGCCGTAGCCACCGTCAGCTACCTTGGCCACATCGAAGGTCACCGAGTCGGTTTCCTTGGCGCCGATGATCTTGGTGTGGGCGATGATGCGGGCGTCGCCGTCCTTCAGGTAGTTCTTGTCGATACCCGCTGCCAGGCCGTCGGTAGCGATCGGCTGCATGTCAGCTTCTTTGCTGATCACCAGGTTATGGCCCATGACGTTCTTCGGCAGGCTGCCGGAGTGGGTCAGTTCGACGGTGAAGGTCTTGCAGCTCTTGTCGATCACGATTTCCTTGGTGTTGAAGGTCATCTGATCGGTGGAATCAACGGTGGTTTTGCACTCGGCAGCCATCAATTGGCTGCTGGCCAGCGCCAGCAGGGATACCGCAACAACTTTGGAAAACATGGTGAATCTCCAAGGCAGGGTTAACAAAAACACTAGTGGTGGAAAGACTGCCTGAAATCATCGCAAGTTCATATGACTTGAGTCAAAAATTGTATACAACTTTCAGGCTATGACACTCATCGACACAATCTAACGGCCATTTCGTTGGGCCAGGCCTATGATCGGCCCACCTACTGAAACGGAGTGCCAATCATGTTCTTTAACGGCCTGTTGTGCAGCTTGCTCGCCGCCTACGCTTGTGGCGCCAGCGGCACTTTTGAATCACCCGAACGCGAAGTCTAGTCCTTGGAGCGCAGCGTGCCAGCCGTTACCCTGTGCGACTGATCGACTCAGGAGTAACGCATGTCGCTGAAATCCGTTTGTGTGTTTTGCGGTGCCAACGCCGGTACCGTGCCGGCTTACACCGAAGCTGCCGTGGCCCTCGGCCGGGCATTGGCCGAGCGTAATCTGACGCTGGTCTACGGCGGTGGTGCCGTCGGTTTGATGGGCATTGTCGCTGATGCCGCGCTCGCCGCTGGCGGCGAAGTGATCGGCATCATTCCGCAAAGCCTGATGGACAAGGAGATCGGCCACAAAAGCCTGACGCGCCTGGAGGTGGTCGACGGCATGCATGCGCGCAAGGCGCGGATGGCTGAGCTAAGCGACGCGTTCATCGCCCTGCCCGGCGGCCTTGGCACGTTGGAAGAGCTGTTCGAAGTCTGGACCTGGGGCCAGCTCGGCTACCACGGCAAGCCTTTGGGGCTGCTGGAAGTGAACGGTTTCTACAGCAAACTCACGGCTTTTCTCGATCATATCGTCGGCGAAGGCTTCGTTCGCGCGCCACACCGTGACATGCTGCAAGTGAGCGAATCGCCAGATTCCCTGCTCGACGCCCTCGATCAGTGGCAGCCGACCGTCACGCCCAAGTGGGTCGACCAAAAACCCGGTTAACCCCCGGACACCGATACAGGGCAGAATACGCGCCGCTCAACCTCACCTTCGACCCCAGAGGATCGCCCATGGCCAAACCCAATTACTCCTTCGCCAAACGTCAACGAGACCTGGCAAAGGAACAGAAGAAAGAGGAAAAGCTTCAGCGCAAGAAGCAAACCGCTGAAGAAGCGGCACTGAACCCTGACGGTGAAGTGGCGACCGATGATGATGTTGATGCATCCGATGCACCGAAAGATCAGACGCCCGACGCCTGAGCCCCACCGGGTTTGATGATCGAATCAGACCCTGCGGATTTGTGACGGGGCTGGCAGTTCTGCTGCCGGCCCTCACAGCCCTTTATCCTATTCCCGAAAACGACGCTGCCCCTGTGGGAGCGGGCTTGCCCGCGATGGCTGCGGCACATCCAACAACGTCGTCAC
>NZ_WBRZ01000083.1:0-20404 GCF_008923895.1 Pseudomonas sp. GXM4 | reverse complement strand
GAGGTGTCCAGCGGCTCTGGTGTCGGAACCGGTACGGTTTCTACACCATCGACGTCCTTCTGGATCTGATCCAGCAAGGAGCCTGGTTTGGCTGGTTTTTCAGCTTCTGGCTTGTCGGCGTTTTCAGCAGGCGCGGTCACGGTAGTGCCACTGTCCTTGCCGAGAATGGCTTCGTCACGGCTCACGCCGGGCATGAAGTCACCGGACAGGCTGACAAGCTGGTCGTTGGAATTGAAGATAACGCTGATTCGTTCCTGCTGGCGTTCACCGCCACCCGGTTGCAGGCTGTACAGATAATCCCAGCGATCGGCATGGAACGTGTCGGCAAGCAGAGGGTTGCCCATGATAAACCGTACTTGCGGCCGGGTCATTCCCGGGCGTAACTGGTCTATCATGTCCTGCGTGACGACATTGCCCTGCTGGATGTCGATTTTGTAAACCCCGGGGAATGAACAACCGGCGAGTGCGAGCAGTCCCACAAAGGTGAAACTGGTTAGCAAGAGCTTGGTGTTTTGCATCGGTGGGCGACTTCCACTATCTTGGCTGGGACAACGTAAACGCCGATCATACCCGCATTAAGAGAAGCTGCGAAGCAGCATCGCGAGAAAGCTGACCATGGTTGAAAATAGCGAACTACGCAAAGCCGGCCTCAAAGTGACCCTGCCACGGGTCAAGATCCTGCAAATGCTCGACTCTACCGAGCAGCGCCACATGAGTGCCGAGGACGTCTACAAGGCGTTGATGGAAGCTGGTGAGGACGTTGGTCTGGCCACGGTTTACCGTGTTCTGACCCAGTTCGAAGCGGCCGGCCTCGTGGTCCGCCACAACTTCGACGGCGGCCACGCGGTCTTCGAACTGGCTGACGGTGGCCACCACGACCATATGGTCAACGTGGAATCGGGTGAAGTGATCGAATTCTTCGACGAAGAAATCGAAAAGCTTCAGAAATCGATCGTCGAGAAGCATGGCTTCGAAATGGTTGATCACAACCTGGTGCTGTACGTGCGTAAGAAAAAGTAAGCATGTCGCGCGAATTTCACATTCGCGAAACGAGCGAAGGCGACCCAAGGGTCGCCTTCGTGCTTTCTACTATTTGTTACGCTTTGGCGGTCACCACCATTTTTTTCGCGTGAGCCAGGGATTCCTTGGTCAGATCAATGCCGCCGAGCATGCGCGCGACTTCTTCGATTCGCTCGTTCTTCGTGAGCTTCGCGACAGCGGTGTGAGTCGCCTTCTCGTCGCGGACCTTGTGCACGAACAGATGCTGATGCCCTTGCGCCGCCACTTGCGGCAAGTGCGTCACGGTCAGGACCTGGCCGCGATCACCGAGACGGCGCAGTAACTGGCCGACAATCTCGGCAGTCGGACCGCCAATACCTACGTCCACTTCGTCGAACACCAGCGTCGGCACGCGGGAGGTCTGGGCGGTAATGACCTGAATCGCCAGACTGATCCGCGACAGCTCACCGCCGGAGGCGACTTTTGCCAGCGCCTTGAGCGGTTGGCCGGGGTTGGCGCTGACCAGCAGTTCGACCTGTTCCAGCCCGTTCGGCAGCAACTCGTCGCTGCTGTTGGCTTTCAGTTCGATGGTGAATCGGCCGCCGGGCATGCCCAGGCGCTGGATTTCCTGCTCCACCGCACTGGCGAGGCTGCCGGCGGCTTGATGACGAAGGTCGCTCAGCTCGCGCGCTTTCTCTTGATAGTGGCGGGCGTAGGACGCCAGTTCTTCGCCCAGGCGTTCAATGGATTCATCGTTGGCGTTGAGAGTTTCGATTTCATCGAGCAGCTTTTGCTGCATCTCGCCGACTTCGGTCGGTTGAATCCGGTGTTTGCGCGCCAGCGTGTAGATCGCGTCGAGACGCTCTTCGAGGTATTGCAGGCGAGCCGGGTCGGCATCGAAGTTGTCGAGGAAGCGGTTGAGCTCGCCGACCGCTTCTTCCACCTGAATCTGCGCGCTGGTCAGCAGACTGCTGGCTTCACCCAGCGCACCCACCGAACTGTTCACGCTGGACAGACGATTGAGGCTGGCGGTCAGCGCATTCAGCACATTCCCGGAGTCGCTTTCGCTGCATTGCTCGACCACTTGCCGGCAAATGCCCAGCAGGGTTTCGGCGTTGGTCAGGTTCTTGTGTTCCTGCTCCAGCTGTTCCAGTTCGTTTTCGCCGAGGCCGAGGTTTTCCAGTTCTTCGAGCTGATAGCTGAGCAGTTGATGACGTGCGCGCTGTTCGTCGCCGGAGTTGGAGAGGCGCTCCAGTTCCTGGCGAGTCTGGCGCCAGCGCTGTGCGGCAAGTTGTACCTGACGCGCCAGATCGGTGGCGCCGGCGTACTCGTCGAGCAAGCGGCGATGAGTATCAGTTTTCAGCAGCGACTGATGTTCGTGCTGGCTGTGGATATCGATCAGCAGCTCGCCGAGGGCTTTAAGGTCGCCAAGCGGGCAGGGCGTGCCGTTGATATAGCCGCGAGAACGACCTTCCGAGGTGATGACCCGGCGCAGGATGCACGGCCCGTCGTTTTCCAGATCGCGCTCGGCAAGCCAGGCGCTGGCTTCGGGGATATCAGCAAGATCGAAGGTGGCAAGAATGTCGGCTTTATCGGCGCCCGGGCGAACCACGCCGCTGTCGGCGCGATCACCCAGGGTGAGGCCCAGGGCGTCGAGCATGATCGACTTGCCGGCGCCGGTTTCCCCTGTGATCACGCTCATCCCGCGATCAAGTTCGAGATCGAGATGTTCAACGATGGCGTAGTTATGTACGGACAGGTGCACCAGCATAAAGGCAGCTCCCAGGCTTGAGGTCTGGTTATTTATACAGTGTTTTGTTCAGGCCTGACAATGCCCGCCCTTAGCTCGATTTGCTTGATCAGAAAGTTTTCTTAGCGCATTCAAGAATGAGTATTCAGCACTTTTTTGTAGGGACAATTGTTTTCAGCCCTTGAAGCCTGATTTTGCGGCCCCATATATCGGGGCAGAAGCGCGAGTCAGGCTCGCGGACGAAATTGAAAGGAGAATTCTATGGCTGACGAACAGACAGTAGATACGCAAAACCCAGATGCCAATCAGGCGCCCGAAGGCTCGGGTGACGACCTGGCGACCCGTGTGCAAGTGCTCGAAGAGCAATTGGCCGCCGCGCAGGATCAGTCTCTGCGTGTTGCTGCCGATCTGCAGAACGTTCGCCGCCGTGCCGAGCAGGACGTCGAGAAGGCACACAAGTTTGCCCTTGAGAAATTTGCCAGCGACCTGCTGCCGATCGTCGACAGCCTGGAGCGCGGCCTCGAGCTGTCGAGCCCGGACGACGAAAGCATCCGTCCGATGCGCGAAGGCATCGAGCTGACCCTGAAAATGTTCCACGACACCCTCAAGCGCTACCAGCTTGAAGCGATCGATCCGCATGGCGAACCGTTTAACGCCGTTCACCATCAGGCGATGGCCATGCAGGAAAGTGCCGACGTCGAGCCGAACAGCGTGTTGAAGGTTTTCCAGAAGGGCTACCAGCTCAATGGTCGCCTGCTGCGCCCGGCGATGGTCGTGGTCAGCAAGGCGCCGGCACCGGTTTCGCCTTCGATTGACGAGCAGGCTTGAAATTAGCCGCAAGGCCCCCATTTAGAAGTCAAGCGTTTAAGTGCTACCGCAGTCAGCCACCACTGCTGCGGCAACAAAATCCAAAGTTTCGGGAGAGTGAACATGGGCAAAATTATCGGTATCGACCTGGGGACTACCAACTCCTGCGTCTCCGTGCTGGAAAACGGCAAAGCCAAAGTTATTGAAAACGCTGAAGGCGCGCGTACTACGCCGTCGATCATCGCTTACGCCAACGATGGCGAAATTCTGGTAGGTCAGTCGGCCAAGCGTCAGGCTGTCACCAACCCGCACAACACCCTGTACGCGGTAAAGCGTCTGATCGGTCGTCGTTTCGACGAAGAAGTCGTGCAGAAAGACATCCAGATGGTCCCTTACAAGATCGTCAAGGCTGACAACAACGACGCCTGGGTAGAAGTGAACGGCCAGAAAATGGCACCGCCACAAATCTCGGCTGAAATTCTGAAGAAGATGAAGAAGACCGCCGAAGACTACCTCGGCGAGGCAGTGACCGAAGCGGTGATCACCGTTCCGGCCTACTTCAACGACAGTCAGCGTCAAGCCACCAAAGACGCCGGCCGCATCGCTGGTCTGGACGTAAAACGCATCATCAACGAACCAACCGCAGCCGCTCTGGCTTACGGTATGGACAAGGCCAAGGGCGATCACACCGTGATCGTTTATGACCTGGGTGGCGGTACCTTCGACGTATCCGTTATCGAAATCGCTGAAGTTGATGGTGAGCACCAGTTCGAAGTGTTGGCCACCAACGGTGACACCTTCCTCGGCGGTGAAGACTTCGACATTCGTCTGATCGACTACCTCGTTGACGAATTCAAGAAAGAAAGCGGCATGAACCTCAAAGGTGACCCGCTGGCGATGCAGCGTCTGAAAGAGGCTGCTGAGAAAGCCAAGATCGAGCTGTCGTCCGCTCAGTCGACCGACGTCAACCTGCCGTACATCACTGCAGACGCGACCGGTCCTAAGCACCTGAACGTGAAAATCTCGCGTGCCAAGCTCGAAGCGCTGGTTGAAGACCTGGTTCAGCGCACCATCGAACCTTGCCGCATTGCCATGAAAGACGCCGGTATCGACGTCAGCGCGATCAACGACGTGATTCTGGTCGGTGGTCAGACTCGTATGCCGCTGGTGCAGAAGCTGGTTACCGATTTCTTCGGTAAAGAAGCGCGTAAAGACGTCAACCCGGACGAAGCTGTTGCCATGGGTGCTGCGATTCAGGGCGCTGTTCTGGCCGGTGACGTGAAAGACGTGCTGCTGCTCGATGTCAGCCCGCTGACCCTGGGTATCGAAACCATGGGTGGCGTGATGACCGCGCTGATCGAGAAAAACACCACGATTCCTACCAAGAAATCGCAAGTGTTCTCGACTGCCGACGACAACCAGGGTGCTGTGACCATTCACGTTCTGCAGGGTGAGCGCAAGCAAGCCGCACAGAACAAATCGCTGGGCAAGTTCGACCTGGCCGACATTCCACCAGCTCCACGTGGCGTGCCGCAGATCGAAGTGACCTTCGACATCGACGCCAACGGCATCCTGCACGTCGGCGCGAAAGACAAGGCTACCGGCAAGACCCAGTCGATCGTGATCAAGGCCAACTCCGGTCTGTCCGACGAAGAAATCGAGCGCATGGTGCGTGACGCCGAGGCGAATGCCGAGGAAGACCGCAAGTTCGAAGAGCTGGCCGCTGCCCGTAACCAGGGTGACGCACTGGTGCACTCGACTCGCAAGATGATCGCTGACGCGGGCGACAAGGTCACCGCCGAAGAGAAGACTGCAATCGAAGCTGCTGTGGTTGCGCTGGAAGCCGCCGTCAAAGGCGACGACAAGGCTGCCATCGAAGCCAAGGTTGAAGAGCTGTCGAAAGTCTCCGCTCCGGTTGCTCAGAAGATGTACGCCGAACAGGCTCAGCCAGCTGATGGCGCGGCCCCGCAAGGCGAATCGGCTGAGAAGGCTGACGACGTTGTCGACGCCGAGTTCGAAGAAGTCAAAGACCACAAGTAAGTTGTTGGTCGCCCGGTTGACTGCCTTGCGGCGGTGACTGGTAGGATGTCGCCGCGCGGGAGCTTGCCTCCCGCGTTGGCGTATCTGGAATACGTGAATTTTCACAGCATGCGACACCGTTCGGATGCTGGCGGTATGGCCGGGAATGCTCCTGCTTTTCGCGCCGCAGATACCGCATCAATCAAGACCAGGATCGTTGAATTGACGTGAGTTGGGTCCGGGCCTTAATGGGGGCTCAACGAGTTTGGCGAGGCTCAGGAGGGGTTTGCCGAACGTCCTTAAGAGTGCAAAGAACTTATGGCAAAGCGTGACTATTACGAAGTATTGGGTGTCGAGCGGGGCACGAGCGAAGCGGACCTGAAGAAGGCCTATCGCCGTCTGGCCATGAAGCACCACCCCGACCGTAATCCCGGCGACAAAGCTTCGGAAGAAGCATTCAAAGAGGCCAACGAGGCCTATGAAGTGTTGTCCGACGCCAGCAAGCGCGCGGCATATGACCAATACGGTCATGCCGGCGTTGATCCGAGCATGGGCGGCGGCGGTGCCGGTTTCGGTGGTCAGAACTTCTCGGACATCTTCGGCGATGTCTTCAGTGATTTCTTCGGTGGCGGTCGCGGCGGTGCCCGTGGCGGCGCTCAGCGTGGCAGCGATCTGCGCTACACCCTGGAGCTGAATCTGGAAGAAGCGGTGCGCGGTACGTCGGTGAATATCCGTGTTCCGACACTGGTCAACTGCAAACCGTGCGATGGTTCCGGCGCCAAGAAAGGCTCGTCGCCGACGACGTGCCCGACCTGCGGCGGCATCGGTCAGGTGCGCATGCAGCAGGGCTTTTTCTCGGTGCAGCAGACCTGCCCGCGCTGCCATGGCCAGGGCAAGATCATTTCCGATCCGTGCGACTCCTGCCACGGCGACGGTCGTGTCGAAGAGTACAAAACCCTGTCGGTCAAAGTGCCTGCCGGTGTTGATACTGGCGACCGCATTCGTCTGTCCGGCGAAGGCGAGGCGGGTACTCAGGGCGGGCCGACTGGCGACCTGTACGTTGTGATCAATGTGCGCGAACACGACATCTTCCAACGTGACGGCAAGCATCTGTTCTGCGAAGTGCCGATCAGCTTCGTCGACGCTGCACTGGGCGGCGAGCTGGAAATTCCGACCCTCGACGGTCGCGTCAAACTGAAAATCCCCGAAGGCACGCAGACCGGCAAGCAGTTTCGCGTACGCGGCAAAGGCGTTGCGCCAGTGCGTGGCGGCGGTGCCGGCGACCTGATGTGCCGTGTCGCTGTGGAAACGCCGGTCAACCTCAACCGTCGTCAGCGTGAACTGCTGGAAGAATTCCGCAGTTCCCTGGCCGACGACAACAGCCACTCGCCGAAAACCACCGGTTGGTTCGACGGTGTGAAGCGTTTCTTCGGCGATTTGTAAGGAGTCGGCATGCGACGTATTGCAGTGATGGGCGCCGCCGGGCGCATGGGCAAGACCCTGATTGAAGCGGTGCAGCAGACGCCGGGCGCCGGTCTGACGGCGGCGGTCGATCGTCCCGACAGCACGCTGGTTGGCGCGGATGCCGGTGAGCTGGCAGCGCTGGGCCGTATCGGCGTGCCGCTGTCCGGTGATCTGGATCGTGTGGTTGAAGAGTTCGATGTGTTGATCGACTTCACTCACCCGACCGTGACCCTGAAAAATCTCGCGTTCTGCCGCAAACACGGCAAAGCGATGATCATCGGCACCACCGGTTTCAGTGTTGAAGAGAAGCAATTGCTGGTCGAGGCGGGCAAGGACATTCCGATCGTCTTCGCCGCCAACTTCAGCGTCGGCGTCAACCTGTGTCTTAAGTTGCTCGACACCGCTGCGCGCGTGCTGGGCGACGATGTCGATATCGAGATCATGGAAGCCCATCACCGCCACAAGGTCGATGCTCCGTCAGGTACGGCGGTGCGCATGGGTGAAGTGATTGCCGATGCCCTGGGGCGTGATCTGAAGAAGGTCGCGGTCTACGGTCGTGAAGGCCAGACCGGTGCGCGTGAGCGTGAAACCATTGGTTTCGCCACCGTTCGTGCTGGCGATATCGTCGGTGATCACACCGTGCTGTTCGCTGCCGATGGCGAGCGCGTCGAGATCACCCACAAGGCATCGAGCCGCATGACCTTCGCCAAGGGCGCGGTGCGTGCGGCGCTGTGGCTGGACGGTCGCGAGCCGGGCCTGTACGACATGCAAGACGTACTCGACCTGCGTTGAGTCGTTGCTGAACCCGGCGCAAATGTCCCGTTTTGCGCCGGTTTTTACCGCTTGGCGACGACCTGTCGCATTCTCCGGCCTTTAAGGCTCTTTAGCGGTGGACCAAAAACGCCCTTTTCTGTAAGCTACAGCTTTAGTGTGTCCACTAAAAGCGCGCAGAATAATTTCAGTGAAGAAGCGGGGTGACGTGTCCATACGTCACTCCGCTTTTTTACAACCTGCGATTGCCCTTTCATGCGTTATTTACGGGAGGTCTTCTTGACTAAGCCAGCCATACTCGCCCTTGCTGATGGCAGCATTTTTCGCGGCGAAGCCATTGGAGCCGACGGTCAGACCGTTGGTGAGGTGGTGTTCAACACCGCAATGACCGGCTATCAGGAAATCCTTACCGATCCTTCCTACGCCCAACAGATCGTTACCCTGACTTACCCGCACATCGGCAACACCGGCACCACGCCGGAAGACGCCGAGTCCGACCGCGTCTGGTCCGCTGGCCTGGTCATCCGTGACCTGCCGCTGGTAGCGAGCAACTGGCGTAACACGATGTCCCTGTCCGATTACCTGAAAGCCAACAACGTGGTGGCAATCGCCGGTATCGACACCCGTCGCCTGACCCGCATTCTGCGAGAAAAAGGCGCTCAGAACGGCTGCATCATGGCCGGCGACAACATCTCCGAAGAAGCAGCCATCGCCGCTGCGCAAGGCTTCCCGGGCCTGAAGGGCATGGACCTGGCGAAAGTCGTCAGCACCAAGACCCAATACGAATGGCGCTCGACTGTCTGGGATCTGAAAACCGACAGCCACGCGACCATCGAAGCCTCCGAACTGCCATATCACGTGGTCGCCTACGACTACGGCGTCAAGGTCAACATCCTGCGCATGCTGGTCGAGCGCGGCTGCCGCGTCACCGTAGTGCCTGCGCAGACTCCAGCCGCCGATGTGCTGGCGCTGAAGCCGGACGGCGTGTTCCTGTCCAACGGCCCTGGTGATCCGGAGCCATGCGACTACGCGATCCAGGCGATCAAGGAAGTGCTGGAAACCGAGACGCCGGTATTCGGCATCTGCCTCGGCCACCAGTTGCTGGCTCTGGCCTCCGGCGCCAAGACCCTGAAAATGGGCCACGGCCACCACGGTGCCAACCACCCGGTGCAGGATCTGGACACAGGCGTGGTGATGATCACCAGCCAGAACCACGGTTTTGCAGTAGACGAAGCCACCCTGCCAGCCAACGTGCGCGCGATCCACAAATCGCTGTTCGACGGCACCCTGCAAGGCATCGAGCGCACCGACAAGAGCGCGTTCAGCTTCCAGGGTCACCCTGAAGCGAGCCCGGGCCCGAACGATGTTGCGCCACTGTTCGACCGCTTCATCAACGAGATGGCCAAGCGACGCTAAGCGTTCGCCTTGAGACTGTAGAGAGAAGCCCGCGAGGGCGGCCCCGGTTCCGGCGGCCCCCTCGGGACTTCAGAAATCGATCAAGACGGCTTGCCGACTGACCTGCGGATTTGAGTGACAAACCATGCCAAAACGTACAGACATTAAAAGCATCCTGATTCTCGGCGCTGGCCCGATCGTGATCGGCCAGGCCTGCGAATTCGACTACTCCGGCGCCCAGGCCTGCAAAGCCCTGCGCGAAGAGGGCTACCGCGTCATCCTGGTGAACTCCAACCCGGCCACCATCATGACCGACCCGGACATGGCCGACGCCACCTATATCGAGCCGATCAAATGGCAGACCGTGGCCAAGATCATCGAAAAAGAGCGTCCGGACGCTGTACTGCCAACCATGGGCGGCCAGACCGCTCTGAACTGCGCCCTGGATCTGGAGCGCGAAGGCGTTCTGGAGAAGTTCGGCGTAGAGATGATCGGTGCCAATGCCGACACCATCGACAAGGCTGAGGATCGTTCGCGTTTCGACAAGGCGATGAAATCCATCGGCCTGGCGTGCCCGCGTTCCGGCATTGCCCACAGCATGGAAGAGGCCAACGCGGTTCTCGAAACCCTCGGTTTCCCATGCATCATCCGTCCGTCCTTCACCATGGGCGGCACCGGTGGCGGTATCGCTTACAACCGTGAAGAGTTCGAAGAAATCTGCGCCCGTGGTCTGGACCTGTCGCCGACCAAAGAGCTGCTGATCGACGAATCGCTGATCGGCTGGAAAGAATATGAAATGGAAGTTGTCCGCGACAAAAAGGACAACTGCATCATCGTCTGCTCGATCGAAAACTTCGACCCGATGGGCGTGCACACCGGTGACTCGATCACCGTAGCTCCTGCGCAAACCCTGACCGACAAGGAATACCAGATCCTGCGTAACGCCTCGCTGGCGGTACTGCGCGAGATCGGCGTCGAGACCGGTGGTTCGAACGTGCAGTTCGGTATCTGCCCGAACACTGGCCGTATGGTCGTGATCGAAATGAACCCGCGTGTTTCGCGCTCCTCGGCCCTGGCTTCGAAAGCCACCGGTTTCCCGATCGCCAAGGTCGCGGCCAAACTGGCTGTGGGTTACACCCTTGATGAGCTGTCGAACGACATCACCGGCGGCAAGACCCCGGCGTCCTTCGAACCGTCGATCGACTACGTCGTCACCAAGCTGCCACGCTTCGCCTTCGAGAAATTCGCCAAGGCTGATGCGCGCCTGACCACGCAAATGAAGTCGGTCGGTGAAGTCATGGCCATCGGCCGGACCTTCCAGGAATCCCTGCAGAAAGCTCTGCGCGGTCTGGAAGTCGGCGTTTGCGGTCTGGACGAGAAGCTCGATCTGAGCAACCCGGACAGCATGAGCGTGCTCAAGCGCGAACTGACCGTGCCCGGCGCCGAGCGTATCTGGTACGTGGCTGACGCCTTCCGCGCCGGTCTGTCGGTCGAAGATATCTTCGGCATGAACATGATCGACCCTTGGTTCCTGGTGCAGATCGAAGACCTGATCAAGGACGAAGAGAAGGTCAAGACCCTCGGTCTGTCCTCGATCGACCGCGACCTGATGTTCAAGCTCAAGCGCAAAGGCTTCTCCGATCAGCGTCTGGCCAAGCTGCTGGGCGTCACCGAGAAAAACCTGCGTACGCACCGTCAGAAGCTGGAAGTGTTCCCGGTCTACAAGCGCGTTGACACCTGCGCCGCCGAATTCGCCACCGACACTGCTTACCTGTACTCGACCTACGAGGAAGAGTGCGAGGCAGCGCCGTCGGGTCGCGACAAGATCATGATTCTGGGCGGCGGTCCGAACCGTATCGGTCAAGGCATCGAGTTCGACTACTGCTGCGTTCACGCTGCTCTTGCCCTGCGCGAAGACGGCTACGAAACCATCATGGTCAACTGCAACCCGGAAACCGTTTCCACCGACTACGACACTTCCGACCGTCTGTACTTCGAGCCGGTAACCCTGGAAGACGTACTGGAAATCTGCCGCGTCGAGAAGCCGAAAGGCGTGATCGTCCAGTACGGCGGCCAGACTCCGCTGAAACTGGCTCGTGCTCTGGAAGCTGCTGGCGTGCCGATCATCGGCACTAGCCCTGACGCGATCGACCGCGCCGAAGACCGCGAGCGCTTCCAGCAAATGGTCGAGCGCCTGAACCTGCGTCAGCCGCCAAACGCCACTGTGCGCAGCGAAGATGAAGCTGTTCGCGCTGCGGCGAAGATCGGTTATCCGCTGGTGGTGCGCCCGTCCTACGTGTTGGGCGGCCGTGCGATGGAAATCGTATACAAAGAAGACGAACTCAAGCGCTATCTGCGTGACGCGGTGCAAGTGTCCAACGACAGCCCGG
This sequence comes from Pseudomonas sp. GXM4, assembly GCF_008923895.1. Lineage (NCBI taxonomy): Bacteria > Pseudomonadati > Pseudomonadota > Gammaproteobacteria > Pseudomonadales > Pseudomonadaceae > Pseudomonas > Pseudomonas sp. GXM4. The sequence continues at coordinate 8,809 of NZ_WBRZ01000083.1, read as the reverse complement.
TGCTGCTCGACCACTTCCTCAACTGCGCCATCGAAATGGACGTGGATGCGGTCTGCGACGGCAAGGACGTGGTGATCGGCGCGATCATGCAGCACATCGAACAGGCGGGCGTTCACTCCGGTGACTCCGCTTGCTCGTTGCCGCCGTACTCGCTGCCTGCGCACATCCAGGACGAGATGCGCGAGCAGGTCAAGAAAATGGCTCTGGAACTGGGCGTTGTCGGCCTGATGAACGTGCAATTGGCTCTGCAGGGCGAAGACATCTATGTCATCGAAGTCAACCCGCGCGCCTCGCGTACCGTGCCGTTCGTTTCCAAGTGCATCGGTGTTTCCCTGGCCATGATCGCTGCGCGCGTGATGGCCGGTAAGACCCTGAAGGAAATCGGCTTCACCAAAGAAATCATCCCGAACTTCTACAGCGTTAAAGAAGCGGTGTTCCCGTTCGCCAAGTTCCCTGGCGTTGACCCGATCCTCGGCCCAGAGATGAAGTCGACCGGTGAAGTAATGGGCGTCGGCGACACCTTCGGTGAAGCATTCGCCAAGGCGCAGATGGGCGCCAGCGAAGTGCTGCCGACCGGCGGTACCGCGTTCATCAGCGTGCGCGATGACGACAAGCCACTGGTTGCAGGCGTGGCCCGTGATCTGATCAACTTGGGCTTCGAAGTGGTCGCCACTGCCGGCACTGCCAAGCTGATCGAAGCCGCAGGCCTGAAAGTGCGCCGCGTGAACAAGGTGACCGAGGGTCGTCCACACGTGGTCGACATGATCAAGAATGACGAAGTCACGCTGATCATCAACACCACCGAAGGTCGTCAGTCGATCGCCGATTCGTACTCCATTCGTCGCAACGCCCTGCAGCACAAGATCTACTGCACCACCACTATCGCTGCGGGCGAAGCGATCTGCGAAGCGCTGAAGTTCGGTCCGGAAAAGACCGTGCGCCGCTTGCAGGATCTACACGCAGGATTGAAGGCATGAGCATAACCAAGTACCCAATGACTGTTCAGGGCGCTCGCGCCCTGGAAGAGGAGCATGCTCACCTGACCAAGGTCGTCCGTCCGAAGCTCAGCCAGGACATCGGTACGGCCCGCGAGTTGGGTGACTTGAAGGAAAACGCTGAATACCATGCTGCCCGCGAACAGCAAGGCATGGTCGAAGCGCGTATTCGTGACATCGAAGGCCGGATTCAGAATCAGGTCATCATCGACGTCACGACCATTCCTCATACCGGCAAAGTGATTTTCGGTACCACCGTCGAGATCGCCAACGTCGAGACTGATGAAAGCGTCACTTACCACATCGTGGGTGAGGATGAGGCTGACTTCAAACTCGGCAAGATCTCCGTCGGCTCGCCGCTGGCCCGCGCCTTGATTGGCAAGGAAGAGGGTGACGTCGTCGCCGTCAAAACGCCGAGCGGCGTGATCGAGTACGAGATTGTCGAAGTTCGTCACATCTGAAAGAAGGCGCCCGCTGCATGCGGGCGCCATGCTTTGGCAACTGACCCAGATGCTTTGGGTCGGTGGCCTATGGTTGATTCACATTGGTTTGCAGCCGGCGTTGGGCCAGATCGGCCTGGCGCCGCTGTTGATCGACGAAGTCGCCAGTGCATTCGAAGTGCTGGTGGTGGGGTTCGCCGCGCTGTGCGTGATCTTTCAGGCTTTGGTGCTGGTACAGGCCGAGGGCCTTGGCAGTCTATGGCGGGATTTTCGCGGGCAGGTGCTGTTGATGGCGTTGTACGCGTGCGCGATGTATGTCGCTGTGCGTGTCGGCTGGCCGGATGCGCAGCGCTGGCAGGTATTCAGTTATCTGGTGCTGGGATTTTCCGGGTTGGTGCTGGTCATGCAGCCGGTGCCGGGATGGAGTGGCAGGGTGCGCGAAGCACACCCTTGACCCTGCGCATCACTTGAAGCGATGAACGTTCGACAGCTGCTTGTTGGCGCTGAAGTTCTTGCGGTAGACCAGAGCCATCTTGCCGATGACCTGAACCAGGTCCGCTTTGCCGACCTTGCACAGCTCGGCGATGTGCGCCAGGCGCGACTCGCGATCGAGAATATTGAGCTTGATCTTGATCAGCTCGTGGTCGGCCAAGGCGCGTTCAAGTTCGGCTAAAACACCTTCAGTCAAACCGTTGTCCGCTACCGTCAACACTGGTTTGAGGTGGTGGCCGATGGATTTGTACTGTTTCTTCTGCTCTGGAGTGAGCGGCATAATCTGACCCTTTCGTCTGGATTCTGTAAAATGGCGGCCATTTTACCCGAGGGTTCGTGGATCCGCCCAACTAATCACGACCCTAATCATCGAGGTGCCCAATGGCGCGTTCCAAGACAAGCCTTGGTTGGCTGAAAAGACATGTCAACGATCCTTATGTGAAGCAGGCGCAGAAGGATGGCTACCGCTCGCGTGCAAGTTACAAGCTGCTGGAGATCCAGGAAAAATACAAACTCATCCGTCCGGGCATGAGCGTGGTCGACCTCGGCGCGGCGCCGGGTGGCTGGTCCCAGGTGACCAGTCGGTTGATCGGCGGTCAGGGTCGTCTGATCGCTTCGGACATCCTGGAAATGGACAGCATTCCGGACGTGCATTTTATCCAGGGCGACTTCACGGAGGACTCGGTGCTCGCTGAAATCCTGGAGGCCGTGGGTAATTCGCAGGTTGACCTTGTGATTTCCGATATGGCCCCCAATATGAGTGGTACGCCCGAAGTGGATATGCCCAAGGCCATGTTCCTGTGTGAGCTGGCGCTGGACCTGGCGGAACGGATCCTCAAGCCCGGTGGCAATTTCGTCATCAAGATTTTTCAGGGCGAAGGGTTTGACGTTTATCTGAAGGATGCTCGGAAGAAATTCGACAAGATCCAGATGATCAAGCCAGACTCTTCCCGTGGCAGCTCCCGTGAGCAGTACATGCTGGCCTGGGGTTATCGCGGCGGTTATGCGTAAAACAAGGTTTTTCGGCGGGGCGATAGGTTTTTCATATTTCGCTCTGCAGGCATAAGCGAATATTGTGTAGAAAGTGTTTCACAAAGGGTTACAGACGGCGCCTGCCAGAGTTGTAGGTAATGTAGTAAGTTAGGCCGGTGAATATCATGCGAAGCGCGCGCCAGTAGCGGAGCTTGCTTCAGAGGGTAGTTAATTGAACGATATGGCAAAGAATCTGATCCTGTGGTTGATCATCGCGGCAGTCCTGGTGACGGTGATGAACAACTTCTCCAGCCCTAACGAGCCGCAGACCCTCAACTATTCCGACTTCATCCAGCAGGTCAAGGATGGCAAGGTCGAGCGCGTAGCTGTTGACGGCTATGTGATTACCGGCAAGCGCACCGATGGCGACAGCTTCAAGACCATTCGTCCGGCAATTCAGGACAATGGCCTGATCGGCGATCTGGTCGACAATCATGTTGTGGTTGAAGGCAAGCAGCCTGAACAGCAAAGCATCTGGACTCAGCTCCTGGTGGCCAGCTTCCCGATCCTGGTGATCATCGCGGTGTTCATGTTCTTCATGCGCCAGATGCAGGGCGGCGCCGGTGGCAAGGGCGGGCCGATGAGCTTCGGCAAGAGCAAGGCACGCCTGCTGTCCGAAGATCAGGTGAAAACCACTTTGGCTGACGTTGCCGGTTGCGACGAAGCCAAAGAAGAAGTCGGCGAGCTGGTCGAGTTCCTGCGTGATCCGGGCAAGTTCCAGCGTCTGGGCGGTCGTATCCCGCGCGGCGTACTGATGGTCGGCCCGCCGGGTACCGGTAAAACCTTGCTGGCCAAGGCGATTGCCGGCGAAGCGAAAGTGCCATTCTTCACCATTTCCGGTTCCGACTTTGTCGAAATGTTCGTCGGTGTCGGCGCCAGCCGCGTCCGCGACATGTTCGAGCAGGCCAAGAAGCACGCCCCTTGCATCATCTTCATCGACGAAATCGATGCCGTGGGTCGCCATCGTGGCGCCGGCATGGGTGGCGGTCATGACGAACGTGAGCAGACTCTCAACCAGTTGCTGGTAGAGATGGACGGCTTCGAAATGAATGACGGCATCATCGTGATTGCTGCGACCAACCGTCCGGACGTACTCGACCCTGCGCTGCTGCGTCCGGGCCGTTTCGACCGTCAGGTGGTGGTTGGCTTGCCAGACATTCGCGGTCGCGAGCAGATTCTTAAAGTGCACATGCGCAAAGTGCCAATGGGCGACGACGTTGCTCCGGCAGTGATCGCACGTGGTACTCCTGGCTTCTCCGGTGCTGACCTGGCCAATTTGGTCAACGAAGCGTCGTTGTTCGCTGCTCGTAGCGGCAAACGCATCGTTGAGATGAAAGAGTTCGAACTGGCGAAAGACAAGATCATGATGGGCGCCGAGCGCAAATCCATGGTCATGTCCGAGAAAGAAAAGCAGAACACTGCTTACCACGAAGCCGGCCACGCCATCGTTGGTCGCGTCGTGCCTGAGCATGATCCGGTCTACAAGGTGTCGATCATCCCGCGCGGTCGTGCGCTGGGTGTGACCATGTTTCTCCCGGAAGAAGATCGTTACAGCCTGTCCAAACGTGCGCTGATCAGCCAGATCTGCTCGTTGTACGGTGGCCGTATCGCAGAAGAAATGACCCTGGGCTTTGACGGTGTAACCACCGGTGCGTCCAACGACATCATGCGTGCAAGTCAGATTGCCCGGAACATGGTGACGAAATGGGGCCTGTCGGAAAAACTCGGTCCGCTGATGTATGCCGAAGAAGAGGGCGAAGTGTTCCTCGGTCGCGGTGGTGGTGGTCAGGCTGCCAGCTTCTCCGGTGAGACAGCCAAGCTGATCGACTCCGAAGTGCGCAGCATCATCGATCAGTGCTACGGCACCGCCAAGCAGATCCTCACGGATAACCGTGACAAACTGGATGCCATGGCTGATGCGCTGATGAAGTACGAAACCATCGATGCCGAGCAGATCGACGACATCATGGCCGGCCGCACACCACGCGAACCTCGCGACTGGTCGGGTGGCACCGGTACGCCTCCGCCTCCTGTAGTGCAGGACGAGCGTCCGGAAAAACCGATTGGCGGTCCGGCTGCTGACGTTTAAGGCTTGAAATGACTTCTGTACAGTCCCTGACCCGGTTGCCTTGCGGCAACCGGGTTCTTGATTTGGCCCAGACGCATGTCATGGGCATTCTCAATGTCACTCCTGATTCCTTTTCCGACGGCGGCCGCTACAGCCAGCTCGATGCGGCGCTGCGCCATGCCGAAGCCATGGTGCTGGCTGGCGCGACGCTGATTGATGTCGGCGGCGAATCGACCCGGCCAGGCGCGCGAGCGGTTTCTCCTCTGGAGGAGCTCGAGCGCGTCGCGCCGATTGTCGAGCTGATCAATCGCGAGCTGGATGTCATCATCTCGGTCGATACTTCCACCCCGGCAGTCATGCGCGAAACCGCACGGCTCGGTGCCGGCCTGATCAATGATGTGCGTTCGTTGCGTCGCGATGGCGCGCTGGATGCGGCGGCGGCGACAGGGTTGCCGGTCTGCCTCATGCACATGCTCGGCGAGCCGGGCGATATGCAGGATAATCCGCAGTATCAGGATGTCACCCGCGAGGTCGGCGAGTTTCTCGCCGAGCGCATGGAACAGTGCGCGCAGGCGGGTATTCCCGCCGAGCGGATCATTCTTGATCCCGGCTTCGGCTTCGCCAAGACCTTGCAGCACAATCTAAGCTTGTTCAAACACATGGAGGCCCTGCATGCGCTGGGGCGGCCATTGCTGGTAGGTGTTTCGCGCAAGAGTATGATTGGCCACGCTTTGAACCGTCCCGTGGGCGAGCGTCTGCACGGCGGCCTGGCGCTTGCTGCGCTGGCTTCGGTCAAGGGTGCGCGGATCTTGCGGGTTCACGATGTGGCGGAAACTGTCGATGTAGTGCGAATGATCGCGGCCGTAGAGTCAGCCAAATAAGAATGATGGAGCACTTATGAGCAAGAAATATTTTGGTACCGACGGCATTCGCGGTCGCGTAGGTGAATACCCGATCACGCCTGACTTCATGCTCAAGCTCGGTTGGGCGGCTGGCATGGCTTTCCGCAAGATGGGTGCCTGCAAGGTGCTGGTCGGTAAGGACACGCGGATCTCTGGCTATATGTTCGAATCGGCGCTCGAGGCCGGGCTGACCTCGGCGGGTGCCGATGTGATGCTGCTCGGTCCGATGCCGACACCTGCCATCGCCTATCTGTCGCGCACTTTCCAGGCAGAGGCCGGGATCGTGATCAGTGCTTCGCACAACCCGCATGACGACAACGGCATCAAGTTCTTCTCCGGCAAAGGCACCAAGCTGCCAGATGAATTGGAACTGATGATCGAAGAGTTGCTGGATACGCCAATGACTGTCGTCGAGTCGAGCAAGATCGGTAAAGTGTCGCGAATCAATGACGCATCGGGTCGCTACATCGAGTTCTGCAAAAGCAGCGTGCCTACCGGGACCAATTTCGCCGGCCTGAAGATCGTGATCGACTGCGCGCATGGTGCGACCTATAAGGTAGCGCCGAGCGTCTTTCGTGAATTGGGTGCCGAAGTCGTCGTGCTTTCCGCTCAGCCGAACGGGCTGAACATCAACGATAACTGCGGTTCCACGCATATGGGGCCGTTGCAGGCCGCCGTTCTGGCCGAGCATGCGGACCTGGGTATCGCCTTCGATGGTGATGGTGATCGGGTATTGATGGTCGATCACACCGGCACCATCGTCGATGGTGATGACCTGCTGTTTATCATTGCCCGCGATCTGCATGAGCGTGGCAAGTTGCAGGGTGGCGTCGTCGGTACGTTGATGAGCAATCTTGGTCTCGAACTGGCCCTGGCGGATCTGTCGATCCCGTTCGTTCGCGCCAATGTCGGTGACCGCTACGTGATTGCCGAACTGCAAGAGCGCAACTGGCTCGTTGGTGGGGAAAACTCCGGGCATGTGGTCTGCTTCAACCACACCACCACGGGCGATGCGATCATCGCGGCTCTGCAGGTGTTGATGGCTCTGAAATCCCGCAACGAAGGTCTGGCGCAAACGCGCCAGGCTTTGCGCAAGTGCCCTCAGGTGCTGATCAACGTTCGCTTTGGCGGCGGTGAAAGCCCGCTGGAGCATCCGGCTGTCAAGGAAGCCAGTGCCCGTGTAACTCAGGCGATGGCGGGGCGCGGTCGCGTGCTTCTGCGCAAGTCCGGCACAGAGCCTTTGGTGCGCGTCATGGTTGAAGGCGAGGACGAAAACCAGGTTCGCGGCTATGCCGAAGAGCTGGCAAAACTGGTAACCGAAGTTTCTGCCTGATACGGCTTGCAAGCCATGATTGTGTTGGGTAACATCTGCGCCCACTTTGACCGACGAGGTACAGCATGCGTCGCCCTATGGTAGCTGGTAACTGGAAGATGCACGGTACCCGCGCCAGCGTCGCTGAGCTGATCAACGGCCTTCGTCATCTGGCCTTGCCTAGCGGTGTTGATGTCGCGGTGTTCCCGCCTTGCTTGTATATCAATCAAGTGATTGATGGCTTGAAAGGCAAGTCGATTTCGGTCGGCGCGCAGAATTCTGCGGTGGAAGCCATGCAAGGTGCGTTGACTGGTGAGATTGCTCCCAGCCAACTGGTGGATGCAGGTTGTTCCCTGGTGCTTGTCGGGCACTCTGAACGCCGCCAGATTATGGGCGAGCGAGACGGGATGCTGAATCGCAAGTTCGCAGCGGCACAGGCATGTGGCTTGATTCCGGTGTTGTGTGTAGGGGAAACCCTCGAGCAGCGCGAAGCCGGAAAAACTCTTGAGGTTGTCGGGCGTCAGCTGGGCAGCATCATTGAGGAGCTGGGTGTCGGTGCCTTTGCCAAGGCAGTGATTGCATACGAGCCGGTCTGGGCCATTGGTACCGGGCTGACTGCAACGCCGCAACAGGCTCAGGATGTGCATAAAGCCATTCGCGAGCAGTTGGCGGCAGAGAATTCTGAAGTCGCGCGAGGTGTGCGGCTTCTATACGGCGGCAGCGTGAAGGCGGCCAATGCGGTCGAACTGTTCGGCATGCCGGATATCGATGGGGGGCTCATTGGTGGAGCTTCCCTGAATGCAGATGAGTTCGGTGCGATCTGTCGCGCCGCGGGAAACTGAAAAAATGCTGGAAACAGTCGTAGTCGTTTTTCATCTGCTGGGTGCATTGGGCGTAGTTGCTCTGGTTTTGCTGCAGCAGGGTAAGGGTGCGGACGCTGGCGCGTCTTTCGGAGCAGGTGCTTCAAATACTGTGTTCGGAAGCCAAGGTTCCTCTACCTTTCTTAGTAAGTTTACTGCTATACTTGCCGCCGGTTTCTTCATAACCAGCTTGGGGTTAGGTTACTTTGCTAAAGAGAAAGCTCATCAGCTGACTCAAGCAGGTCTTCCAGATCCAGCAGTGTTGGAAGTACCTAAGCAACAACCGGCTTCTGATGATGTCCCGGTGCTTCAAGAGCAAAAGTCGGCTACTCCAGCGACTGACGTGCCTCCAGCTCAAGAGCAGAAGTAAGAAGAGTTTCAAACGTAGTATTGCCGAGGTGGTGGAATTGGTAGACACGCAACCTTGAGGTGGTTGTGCCCATAGGGTGTAGGGGTTCGAGTCCCCTTCTCGGTACCAATTAGTCAGGAGAGCCCGCTGTTGCGGGCTTTCTTGCAGGTGGAAGGTTACATTGACCCTAAAAGGGATCGGTCGTATACTTCCGCCCCAGCTTTGTCGCGGGGTGGAGCAGTCTGGTAGCTCGTCGGGCTCATAACCCGAAGGTCGTCGGTTCAAATCCGGCCCCCGCAACCAGTTTAAGGAGCCCCTTTTAAGGGGCTTTTTGTTAGCTGGATACTTTCAACGCCGCT
>NZ_WBRZ01000082.1:0-20575 GCF_008923895.1 Pseudomonas sp. GXM4 | reverse complement strand
CTCCCACAGGGGATATTGGTGTGTCAGGGCCGCCGGATAAATGACCGGGTTTTTAGGAAAAGTCCTACAGAGCTATCCCCGACGCTTGCGTAGTCTTGCCCTCCCCAAACCTCCCCGGGAGAATGACCATGAGCAACAAAGCGTTGCGCATCCTGATCGCCGACCCGCAGCATTTTCATCGCATGAAAATCGAGCGCCTGTTCAACGCGCTCGGCTACTACCGTGTCGCCCCGGTGCAGACTCTCGGCGAATTGTTGACCTTGGTCGACTATGGCTGCGAGCCGTTCGATGTGCTGGTGATCAATGCCGAACTGGCGGCAGGCTCTCTCGATCTGCTGGGCTTTCTGCTCGATAACCCACAGGTTCGCCATGCTCTGATCTACAACGAACAATCAGCACCGTTGCAAGCGCTTGCGGGGTTTGCTCAGGAGAACGCGCTGATCAGCCCTACGCCATTGCCCAATTCACAGCTCATCGGGCAGGTAATGGCGAGAGTCGAAACTTGCGACGAACGCCAGGCAGCGCCTGACGCCCACGCACCGTTGCGCCATGCCAATGCATAAAAAAACACTCTGCACAACTGTCAGACCTGACAGGTGATTCTCTTGCCCATCCATGTAACAGTGCCGGCGCAGCCACCGACTCCGGGACAGACTGTTGCGGTGTCTTCGATTTTGCAGGAGTTCCAATGAAGTCAGCGCTGATCGTCGATGATCATCCAGTCGTGCGCGCGGCCATTCGGATCGTTCTGCAGGCTCAAGGCTTCACTCGGATTCATGAAGCGTCCAATGGCAATGAAGTCGTGCCGTTGATCTGCGCGCATGATCCGCACCTGGTTGTGCTCGATCTGGGGCTGGGATCGATGGACGGTCTGGAAGTGCTGACGCGAATCCAGATCAAGGCGCCAACGGCGCGTTGCCGGGTGCTGGTGTTCAGCATGCATGAGCCCACGCATTACCAGGAGCGCTGTCTACGCGCCGGCGCACGGGGCTACGTGACCAAGAGCAATCAACTGACTCTGCTGCACGAAGCCATCAAGGCATTGATGTCCGGCCACACTTATTTCTCCGCATTGCCCAATACCAGCGGTCTGTACAACGCCGTGCAACGCACGGAAAAGGAGCTGATCGCGCAGCTGTCCGATCGAGAGTTATGCATTTTCGTGAATCTGGCGCTGGGCAAACCGAACAAGGCCATCGCTTTGGAAATGCACCTGAGTCACAAAACCGTCAGCACCTACAAGACCCGCATGATGGCGAAACTTGGCCTGGGTTCGCTGGTGCTTCTGCGTGAGTTCGCCAAGCGCAATCACTTGATCTGAGTACCCCGACATGATGCAGGGACTGCGGGTTTTATTGCTGTGGCTGGGGCTTGTTGCCTCGGTCGGGGCGAATGACCAGCCGCAGACGCTGGAGGTGCTGGCGCGCCTCGAACCGGGAAGTATCCAGGTCCGCCTCGATGATCGGGAGCGCCAGTGGTTACGTGAGCATCCAGTCTTGCGCATGGGCATCTCCGGCCCGGATTACCCGCCCTTCGAAATCACCCGCAATCAGCATGAGCTGGAAGGGCTGACCGCCGATTACGCCGATCTGCTGGCGCAACTGCTCGGCATCAGGATCGAAGTGCGGCGTTTCGCCGATCGTCCCGCACTGATGGCCGCACTCAAGCGCGCTGACGTCGAACTCCTGGGCACCTCGAACAGTTTCGAAGCCGCCGATCCGGCCTTTGTTCTGTCGCGGCCGTACGCTGAAGATCAGCCAATGCTGGTGACGCGTCATGACGAGAAACTGCCTGCTGACCTTGCAGGCAAACGCATCGCCATGGTCGAGGATTACCTGCCACTGGCCCATGTTCAGGCGTTCTACCCCGGCGCCCACGTACAGCTTTATGCTTCGGCCATGGATGCACTCGGCGCGGTCGCCTTCGGTGCCGACGACGTGTACCTGGGCGACTTCATCAGCGCCAACTACCTGATCAACACCAATTATCGCAACGACCTGCAACTGGCCGGGCCGTCGGGGCTTGATGCCAATCCGTTCGCCTTTGCGTTGTTGCGCAGCGATGTGGTCCTCAAACGCATCGTCGACAAGGCCTTGCTGGCCGTGCCGATGGAGCGTCGCCATCTGATCGAACAGCGCTGGAGCGTCGGCCTCGCCGAGATGGCCGAACAGTCGCGGGTACACCTCAGCGCCGCCGAGCAGCAGTGGCTGGATCAGCACCCGGTGGTGCGGGTCGGCGCTGTCGAAGACTTCGCGCCGTTGGCGTTTTTCGATGCCGATGGACGCTTCAACGGGCTGGCAGCGCAGTTGCTGAGCCTGATTGCGCAGCGCAGCGGGCTGAATTTCGAGATCGTGCGTGGCACCTCGCTGAACGACCAGTTCGAACAACTTCAGGCCGGCGCACTCGATATTTTGCCCGTGGTAACGCCGAGCACCGAGCGGGAAGCGCAGCTGCAATTCACCCGCGCCTATCTGAACAATCCGTTCGTGCTGGTCAGCGCAGCGAACGGACCACATCCATTGCCGCTCGACGAACTGGCGGGCAAACGCCTGGCCATCTATCGCGGCCACCCGTTGCGCGAATACCTCCTGCAACGGGTTCCCGGTCTGCGTCTGGTCGAAGTCAAAAGCCCCGCCGAAGGCATGGCGCTGATTGCCCGTGGACAGGCCGACGTGACGGTAAGCTCGTTGCTGGTGGCGCGTTTTCTGATCGCCCGCCAATACCGCGACCGCCTGCGTATTACCGGCACCGTAGGCGATCAGCCGGCGCGCATCGCTCTGGCCACGGCGCCGCAGTCGGCGCTGCTGCACTCGATCCTGAACAAGGCGTTGCTGAGCATCGCGCCGCAGCAAATGGATGAACTGGTCGAGCGCTGGAGCCACGATGTGGTGGTGGAGGACAGCTATTGGTCGCGCCATCGCCGCGAGATTCTGCTTGGTTTTGCCGGCGCCGCAGGCTTGCTGCTGCTGGCCCTGATCTGGATCGGCTGGCAGCGTCGGCAGATCCATCAGCGCCAGCAATGGTTGTTGCAACTGCAACAGGCCAAGGACGCAGCGGATGAGGCCAATCGGGCCAAGAGCACTTTCCTGGCGACCATGAGCCACGAGATCCGCACACCGATGAACGCCTTGATCGGCATGCTCGAACTGGCGCTCAAGCGCGCAGAGGAGGGCGTGACTGATCGACTGGCAATTCAGGTGGCGTCGAATGCCGGCCAGCAATTATTGGCGTTGATTGGCGACATTCTCGACATCGCCCGTATCGAGTCGGGGCATTTGTCCCTTTCGCCGGAGCGGGCCAACCTGCGCGAGACGGTGTTATCGGTGTGTCGGGTTTTCGAAGGGCTGGCGCGGCAGAAACGGCTCTTGTGGCGCATCGAACTTGATCCGCGCGCCGACGTGGATGTGCTGATTGATCCGACGCGCTTCAAACAGGTGCTGTCGAACCTGTTGAGCAATGCGATCAAATTCACCGAGGTGGGTGAGGTGAGTTTGCGCTTGCAGGTCATCGCCATGACCGACGCTGAAGTGGACTTGCTGTTGCGCATCGAAGACAACGGCATCGGCATCAGCGGCGAAGATCAAAAGCGCCTGTTCAGCCCGTTCGTTCAAGCGAGCAATAGCCTTCAAGCGGCGCGCAGCGGTTCCGGCCTGGGGCTGGTGATCAGCCGTAACCTCTGCGAAATGATGGGCGGCACACTGGGTCTCGATAGTGATCTCGGGCAAGGCACGCGAGTAAAAATCAATATCCAGTTGCCGCTGTTGACGTCGGTGACGACCGCACTGGCAACGCCCGAGGCGGCAGCCGCGACCTGTGTATTAAGCGTGTTGGTGGTCGACGATCACCCGGTCAATCGCTTGCTGATGTGCTGGCAACTGAGTGAATTGGGGCATCGCACGGTAGACGTGGGCGACGGAGAACAGGGGCTGGACCGCTGGCGAACCCAGGCCTTCGATGTGGTGATCACCGACTGCAACATGCCGCGCCGCAATGGCTATGAGCTGGCGCAGGCGATTCGCAACGAAGAAGCCGCCAGCGGCCGCAGGCCCTGTCTGATCCTCGGTTTTACGGCCAATGCGCAGGTCGAAGAGCGCCTGCGCTGTCTGGATGCCGGCATGGACGGTTGCCTGTTCAAACCGATTCGCTTGCATGATCTGGCTGAAGCCCTGAAAGGCGCTCATCGTTGCGAGCGCCACGAAGATGAAACGCCAAGTGCCGAGCCCGTCGAGATTGATCTGAGTGCCCTGGAGCAGATGGCCGGTGCCGATCACTCGTTGATCGAGCGTTTGCGCAAGGAAGTCGGCAATAGCTTGCGCGACGATCTGCAGGCTTTGGATCAGACCCGCGTCGGCGACCGCAACGGCCTGCGTGAGCTGGCCCATCGCATCAGGGGCGGTGCGCAAATGGTTGGGGCAGCGCGGGTTGTTGCGGCGTGCGCAGATCTGGACACGGCGTGCCGAGACAGTGACAGCGTTGTCATCGACCGTGCCATCGGCAAGTTGCGCGAAGCCATGCACGGCCTCGCACGGTGCCTCTGAACCAATGCAGTCTCCTGTGGGAGCGAGCCTGCTCGAGAAATGCGCGCCGCTGCTCAATTGTTCTGCATATGGAACACTCAAGCCGATTTGCACCCTCTAGTCGAATATTCGATATGCCTTTAGGCTTAATCCAATGCATTTATCCATTGGAGACCCCATGAAAAACATCATCGGCATTTACACCAGCCCGCGCGGCCATTGGGTCGGCGATGGTTTCCCGGTGCGCACACTGTTTTCCTATGACAACCTGGGCAAGCACATCAGCCCGTTTCTGCTGCTCGATCACGCCGGTCCCGCCGAATTCACCCCGACCACTGAACAGCGTGGCGTCGGCCAGCACCCGCACCGTGGTTTCGAAACCGTGACCATCGTTTACGACGGCGAAGTGCAGCACCGCGATTCCACCGGCAGTGGCGGCACCATCGGCCCGGGTGATGTGCAGTGGATGACCGCAGCGTCCGGCATCCTTCATGAAGAATTCCACTCGGAAAACTTCGCCCGAACCGGCGGCAAGCTGGAAATGGTCCAGCTGTGGGTCAACCTGCCGGCCAAGGACAAAATGGCCGCGCCGGGTTACCAGACCATTCTCGACCGCGACATTCCGAGCATCGCGCTCAAGGACCACGCCGGCAGCCTGCGTCTGATCGCCGGCGAATTCGATGGGCACACCGGACCTTCGCGGACTTTTACGCCAATCGACGTGTGGGATCTGCGCCTCAATGCCGGCAAGTTGCTGACGCTTGATCTGCACGAAGGACGCAACACCGCACTGGTGGTGTTGAAGGGTTCGGTGCTGGTCAACGGTGCGGAATCGGTTGGGGTAGGGCAGTTGGCGCTGTTCGAACGCGACGGTGATCGACTCACCCTCCAGGCCAGCGAAGACGCGGTGGTATTGCTGCTCAGTGGCGAGCCGATCGACGAACCGATCGTCGGCCATGGCCCGTTCGTGATGAACACCGAGCAGGAAATCCATCAGGCCTTCGCCGACTTTCAGTCCGGGCGCTTTGGCCGGATGCACGCCTGACCCCGAGCTTTACTGGCAACTGAAACTCCCACAGGTTGTTCAGCGTCTGATCGTTCCCACGCTCTGCGTGGGAATGCAGCCGGGGACGCTCCGCGTCCCACAGCCTCAAGATCGCAGCCTTCGTCAGCTCCTTCAGGGTTTTGCAGTGTTTGTAAGCCGGTGCTCATCCACCGAAATCAATTGCTCCTACACTGTGCCAATCTGTGCGATCTTCTCGCGATTGGCCTTTGTCGGAGTTGTTTGATGCTGTCTCTGCTGACCGAACACCCGTTGTTTAGCGCGTTGATCCTGATCCTGCTCGATCTTGGCTTGTGGCGGCTGATCAGCTCTCGCGGCAGTGAATGGAAGCTGCTGGTGCGGGTGCTGATTTTTGCCCTGTTCAGCATTGTGCTGTTCAACGAAGGCCTCAACCCTATGGAGCCGGCGCCGTGGGCCGACAACGTGCCGCTGCATCTGGCGGCGACCGGGTTGCAGATCGGTTGGTGGCTGTTTGGTGCGCGGACCCTGACGGTGCTGATCGGCGCGGTGATGATGCAGCGGGTCGGCCATACCGGCCGGCTGTTGCAGGACTTGCTCGGCGCGGTGATTTTCCTCATCGCGATCATTGCGGCGCTGGCGTATGTGCTCGATCTGCCAGTCAAAGGTGTGCTGGCAACCTCCGGCGCGTTGGCGATCATTGTCGGTCTGGCCTTGCAGAGCACCTTGAGCGACGTGTTCTCCGGCATCGTCCTCAACACCACCAAGCCCTATCAACTTGATGACTGGATCTCCATCGACGGCACCGAGGGCCGCGTCACCGACATCGACTGGCGCGCCACGCGTCTGCAAACCAGTCAGGGCAGCATGGCCGTGATTCCCAACTCGCTGGCGGCCAAAGCCAAGATCATCAACTTCAGCCGACCGAGCAATATGTTCGGCGTTTCCGTCAGCGTGCCCGTCAGCCCCCATGCCCGACCCAGTTCGGTAATCGAGGCGCTGGAGCGAGCGATGCAGGGTTGTCGGCAATTGCTCGACACACCGGCGCCCAGCGTGTCGTTGAAGAGTTCTGCCAGCGGCGGCGCGGAATACGAAATCAGCGGGTTTGTCGCCTCGATGGGCGAGAAGCGCGTGGTGCGCAATCAGTTGTTCGACCTCGCTTACCGGCATTTGCAGGCGTCCGGGGTCAACCTGCTGTCCAGCAACGAGACCAGCGCCGCACCGCAGTTGTCGCGGCCACGGGCGCTGCTGGAAAGCTCACCGATCTTCTCGACTCTGCGTGAAGAAGAAAAAGACACCTTCAGCCAGAACATGACCCTGCAAACTTTCCGCGCCGGCGAAACGATTCTCGCGGGCGGCGAGGTCAGCGATCATTTGTTCATCATTGAATCTGGCGTGGTATCGGTGACGCTCAAACGCCATGGTGCGCCACTGGAATCCGGGCGCATGGGGCCGGGCGAGGTGATCGGCGAGGCCGGGATTCTTTCCGACACCGCGCTGCCGGCGGATTTTTCCGCGAAGACTTTCTGCGCCCTGTATCGCATCGAGAAGTCCTACCTGAAACCGTGCCTGGACGCGCGCCATGACATTCATGATGCGATGCAGGCGTTGCTCGATTTCCGTCTGCACAAGGCGCAGTCGCTGACCGAGGACGCGCCCGTGGTCGCGCCGAAAAGAGGCTTTCTGCAATGGCTGCGTAATCGCGTCTGAGCTGTCGCTTTGTGATTCGATGCAACCTGCGCG
The DNA here is from genome assembly GCF_008923895.1 of Pseudomonas sp. GXM4. Classification (NCBI taxonomy): domain Bacteria; kingdom Pseudomonadati; phylum Pseudomonadota; class Gammaproteobacteria; order Pseudomonadales; family Pseudomonadaceae; genus Pseudomonas; species Pseudomonas sp. GXM4. The sequence continues at coordinate 13,294 of NZ_WBRZ01000082.1, read as the reverse complement.
GCGTTCTCAGGGTCACAATTTGCAATCCCACCGGGCAGGAGTTGCAGACGATGAAAAACCTGCGGATCGCCACCTTCAACGTCAACGGCATGCGCGCGCGGCTGCCGAATCTGCTGGAATGGCTCAAGCGCGAGCAACCGGACATCGTCTGCCTGCAAGAGCTCAAGTCAGTGGACAGCGCATTTCCCGCCGCCGAACTGGAGGCCGCCGGTTACGGCGCAATCTGGCAGGGCCAGGCGTCATGGAATGGCGTGGCGATTCTGGCGCGTGATGCGCAGCCGTTGGAGAGTCGACGCGGTTTGCCCGGCGATGCCGATGACACCCACAGCCGCTATATCGAAGCGGCGGTGCACGGTGTGCTGGTCGGTTGCCTGTATCTGCCCAACGGCAACCCGCAGCCGGGGCCGAAATTCGATTACAAACTGGCCTGGTTCGAGCGTCTGATCAATTACGCCAAAGACCTGCAAAGCAGCGATCACCCGGTGGTCCTGGCCGGTGACTTCAATGTCGTGCCCACCGACATGGACATCTACAACACCCGATCCTGGCTCAAGGATGCTTTGTTGCAACCCGAGAGCCGCGAGTGCTACCAGCGGCTGCTGGATCAGGGCTGGACTGATTCCCTGCGCCACGTGTATCCCGAAGAACGCCTCTACACCTTCTGGGATTACTTCCGCAATCATTGGCAAACCAACTCCGGCCTGCGCATCGACCACCTGCTGCTCAACCCGGCATTGAGCCCGTATCTGCACGACGCCGGTGTTGACGCCTGGGTGCGCAACGAACCGCACGCCAGCGACCATGCACCGACATGGATTCGCATCGGCTCGCGGAAAAAGCGCTGACTGGGCGATTGGCGAAATCAATTGTCGAAAGCTGTGCCTGATCCCGTATACAGGGCAACATCAACGCAGTGTTCTGCGGCCCATGCATAAGGATCGAGCAATGAGTGCGCCACGGCTGACCAATACCAATCTGTACCTGCAACGTCTGGGTTTCGATGCGCCGCCGCCACCGACGCTGGATACGTTGCGCCAGTTGCAGTCGCGCCACACCGCTCAGTTTGTTTTCGAAAATCTGGCAACGATCAGTGCAGAGCCGGTGTTGATCGACTTGGTCTCCATCGAAGACAAGGTGTTGCAGCAAGGGCGGGGCGGCTACTGCTATGAGCTCAATCATTTGTTTTATGCGCTGCTGCTTGAATTGGGCTTCGACGCGCGGGCGATCAGCGGGCGCGTGGTGATGAATCAGCCGGAAGGCAGCTGGACGGCGCGAACCCATCGTTTGAGTCTGTTGACCATCGACGGAGTGCGTTACATCACCGATGTCGGCTTCGGTGGCATGGTGCCCACCGCGCCGCTGTTGCTCGACAGTGAAGATGAGCAACCCACCCCGCACGAACCTTACCGCATCGACAAGCAAGCAGATGGCTATCTGCTGCGCGCCAAAGTCGCAGGCGAATGGCGGCCGATGTACCTGTTCGATTTGCAACGCCAGGAAGACATCGATTACACCGTCGGCAACTGGTACGTCTCCACCCATCCCGAGTCACCCTTTTCGCAGCGCCTAATGGTCGCGCGCAGCGGCGCTGGCTGGCGCAAAACCCTGAACAACGGCAGTTTTGCCATTCATTACATGGGTGCGGACAGTGAGCGGCGCGAGGTGGCGGACGTCGACGAGCTGATGAAATTGCTGCGGCGCGAGTTCGATCTTCAGGTGCCTGATTCACCGCGTGTGCGACAAGCGCTGGCTCGGGTCATCGCGCCAGCCTCCATCTAAGGCTTTACATCAGGCTCCAATACGCGACGGATTTCGCCGATGGCCGCTGACAGCTTTCGCTCGAGACTCTTGAGATCGGTGGCGGTGATGCCTTTCTTGAATTGCCCCGTCAGACCTGAATCGTCAGCGCTTCCCTGCTGGCGTGGGCCATCAAGCAGAGCATGGCGCAGGGTGTTGTTGATCACAGTCTGGTAGCCAAAGCCCTCGGTTTCCGCGGCGGTACGCGCCGCTTCGATCACCGCGTCATCAAGCATGATAGTGATGCGGGTCTTGCCCTTGCTCGGCGCTACTGCGCCGCGTTTACCTGCGGAAAAGTCATATTCGTCTTTCATCGTTCAAGCCTCCTGAAAATACGCGCGCCGTTCGCTGGGTGTGGCGAGACGTGCGGAAATGATTCGAACAACATTGGCTTCGCGATAGCTGTAAGCAACGGCAAGCACACGACCTTTGGCATCGAGGCCGAGGGTGATCCAGCGTTGTTCGTCATGGTCGTTGTCCTCAAGTGTCAGTGCGCATTCGTCATGGAAAACCGGTTGGGCTTCGGCGAGGCTGATGCCTTTGTGCTTGAGTTTGTTGGCTGCGTTTTTGCTTTTGTCGTACTGAATCTTGAATGACTTCATTATGCATACTTTATATGTATAAAAAAGGGCGCGACTGCACCGTCGGTCGCCGTGAACACTTCAGCCTGGTGGGCACCGGCGCGGACGCAGCGGGGATGTGTTGCCGGATTTGTTAGGGCAAGAAGCGCAGGCTAGAAGGTTGGATGGCTACCTAACCATTATGTGACTGATAAGTTGTATACAACTCTATGGACATTTGTCCTGAGTATTGAATACAGTGTGCGCATAACAAAAACCAGGGAACCCCCCACCATGAAAACGCCCCATGTTTCACACCAACGGCCCGAGGACGAAAACCTCGGGGTCGGCGCGAATATGGCTTACGGCCTGCAACATGTTCTGACCATGTACGGCGGTATCGTTGCGGTGCCACTGATCATTGGCCAGGCGGCCGGTCTGTCGCCGGCGGACATTGGTCTGTTGATTGCTGCTTCATTGTTTGCGGGGGGGCTGGCGACGTTGCTGCAAACCCTGGGTCTGCCGTTTTTTGGCTGTCAGCTGCCGCTGGTCCAGGGCGTATCGTTCTCCGGCGTGGCGACCATGGTTGCGATCGTCAGCAGCGGCGGGGAGGGCGGTTTCCAATCGGTGCTGGGTGCGGTGATTGCCGCCTCGTTGATCGGCTTGCTGATCACGCCGGTATTCTCACGCATCACCAAGTTCTTTCCGCCGCTGGTCACCGGCATTGTGATCACCACCATCGGCCTGACGCTGATGCCGGTGGCCGCACGCTGGGCGATGGGCGGCAACAGCCACGCGCCGGACTTCGGCAGCATGCAGAACATCGGTCTGGCGGCGGTGACGCTGGTGCTGGTGTTGCTGCTGAGCAAGGTTGGCAGCGCGACCATTTCTCGGCTGTCGATTCTGCTGGCCATGGTCATCGGCACGGTGCTGGCGGTGTTCCTTGGCATGGCGGATTTCTCCAGTGTCACCACCGGCCCCATGTTCGGCTTCCCGACACCGTTCCACTTCGGCATGCCGACCTTCCATTTCGCCGCGATCCTGTCGATGTGCATTGTGGTCATGGTGACGCTGGTGGAAACCTCGGCGGACATCCTCGCCGTGGGCGAAATCATTGACACCAAGGTAGATTCCAAACGCTTGGGCAACGGCCTGCGTGCCGACATGCTGTCGAGCATGTTTGCGCCGATCTTCGGTTCGTTTACGCAAAGTGCTTTCGCGCAAAACGTCGGTCTGGTGGCGGTGACCGGGATCAAGAGCCGTTTTGTGGTGGCCACCGGTGGTCTGTTCCTTGTCGTGCTTGGCCTGCTGCCGTTCATGGGTCGGGTGATTGCTGCAGTGCCGACTTCGGTACTCGGCGGCGCCGGTATCGTGCTGTTCGGCACGGTGGCCGCGAGTGGCATCCGCACGTTGTCAAAGGTGGACTACCGCAACAACGTCAACCTGATCATCGTTGCCACCTCGATCGGTTTCGGCATGATCCCGATCGCCGCGCCGAACTTCTACGATCATTTCCCGAGCTGGTTCGCGACTATTTTCCATTCGGGCATCAGTTCGTCGGCAATCATGGCGATCCTGCTCAACCTGGCGTTCAACCACTTCACGACCGGCAACTCGGATCAACAGTCGGTGTTCGCCGCAGCCGAAGAGCGCACCCTGCGTTATCGCGATCTGGCCGCGCTGCGTGAAGGCGATTACTTCAGCGACGGCAAGCTGCATGACTGCGATGGCAAGGAAGTGCCGGTGATCGAGCCGGATGACCACGACCATGGCCACGGCGCGCCTAAGGTTCAGGTGAAAAGCAGCGAACATGTCTGACCGCTGCGTCTGAAACAAAAAAGGCCGATCTGCCCAAGCAGATCGGCCTTTTGGCATTTTTCGAGTGTCCACAAAAAAGCCCCTGAATCTTGCGATTCAGGGGCTTTGCTATTTGGCTCCACAACCTGGACTCGAACCAGGGACCCAGTGATTAACAGTCACTTGCTCTACCAACTGAGCTATTGCGGAATTGGTGCGTATGTTACTGATTCAAAAAGAGAAGTCAAGCATCGCCTGGCAACTTTTGCGATTCGTCGGGACGGACGGCATTTTGTCAGCGATTGGCGGTTACCAGAAAGGCCTCAGAGGTCTACCATGGCAGCCCGGAAGTGGTCACACGCGCTGCCGGCCATTCGCCGCAAAGGTATGCGCCATGAATCAAATCACCCGTAACACCGAGGTGCTCGCATGAGCACTGCACAGATCAGCCTGCCCAAAGGGATCGGCCCGCACGCCGAAAAACTTTTCGATGCAATCACCGGGGCAAGCACCGCCGAAGAATTGAACCGCGCTGGCGGCAAGGCTGAAGGTTTCGTCCTTGGTCTAGAAAGCAGCAAGGCCATCAAGAACCAGGTCGCCGAATCGCTGTATGTGATTTATGACGATGCTGCCACTCAACGCTCGGCCGAGCTGGCTTAACTGCCGAAGGTAATCGTGCCGAGCATCAGCTTGGCATAGGCCGCCGTCGCCGCCAGTTGCACCAGCCACAGGGCCAGGCCACCGAGGAATACCCCGGTGGCGACTTGCAGCACCAGGCTCTTTTCACGCTTGGCCGGAGCGCGCGGGATGAAATCATCCAGGTCGTCACGGTCAGCGCGCAGGTTGTCGTTTTTCATGTGGGTTCTCTTCAAATATCTCGGGTGTACACAAAACCGGTAGGAGCTGCGGAACGCTGCGATCTTTTGATCTTGATCTTAGAAACAAGATCAAAAGATCGCAGCCTGGTTGCACTCGTCAGTTCCTACACTTTGAATTGTGTGCAGTCTAGAGGTTGCAAGGCGTTTCCAGAGACAAATAAAAACGGGAAGCCCAAAAGGCTTCCCGTTTTTCATCACTCGCCGAAATCAGATGACCTGAACGATCGCGTCCGTCACTGCCTTGATGTTGCTCTGGTTCAGCGCGGCCACGCAGATGCGGCCGGTGTCCAGGGCGTAGATGCCGAACTCGTTGCGCAGGCGATGCACTTGTTCAGTGGTCAGGCCGGAGTAGGAGAACATGCCGCGCTGACGACCGACGAAGCTGAAATCGCGGCCCGGGGCTTTTTCCGCCAGCAGGGCAACCATCTGCTCGCGCATGCCGCGAATACGCAGACGCATTTCGGCCAGTTCGGCTTCCCACTGCGCGCGCAGTTCCGGGCTGTTCAGCACCGCAGCAACGATGCTGGCGCCGTGGGTCGGCGGGTTGGAGTAGTTGGTGCGGATCACGCGCTTGACCTGCGACAGCACGCGCGCGCTTTCTTCTTTCGATTCGCTGATGATCGACAATGCGCCAACGCGTTCGCCGTACAGCGAGAACGATTTGGAGAACGAGCTCGAGACGAAAAAGGTCAGGCCGGATTCGGCGAACAGGCGAACAGCGGCGGCGTCTTCGTCGATGCCGTCGCCGAAACCCTGGTAAGCCATGTCGAGGAACGGCACATGACCTTTGGCCTTGACCACTTCGAGCACCTTGTTCCAGTCCGCCGGGGTCAGGTCGACGCCGGTCGGGTTGTGGCAGCAGGCGTGCAGGACAACGATCGAGCCGTTCGGCAGGGCATTGAGGTCGTCGAGCATGCCGGCACGGTTCACGTCGTGGGTGGCAGCGTCGTAGTAACGGTAGTTCTGCACCGGAAAACCCGCGGTTTCGAACAGCGCGCGGTGGTTTTCCCAGCTCGGGTCGCTGATCGCCACGACGGCGTTCGGCAGCAGTTGCTTGAGGAAGTCGGCACCGATTTTCAGTGCGCCGGTCCCGCCGACGGCCTGAGTGGTGATGACGCGACCGGCGCTGATCAGCGGCGAGTCGTTGCCGAACAGCAGTTTCTGCACGGCCTGGTCGTAGGCAGCGATGCCATCGATCGGCAGGTAACCGCGCGAAGCGTGTTGCGCGACGCGAATCGTCTCGGCTTCGATCACCGCGCGCAGCAGTGGAATTCGCCCCTCTTCGTTGCAGTACACGCCCACGCCCAGGTTGACCTTGGTGGTCCGGGTATCGGCGTTGAATGCTTCGTTGAGGCCCAGGATTGGATCGCGGGGTGCCATTTCGACAGCGGAGAACAGGCTCATTATTACGGCGGCTCTGAATGGAGAGTGGAGGGACGTGTCGCGCTCCAGCCGAATGCACTAGAGCGGTGCACAAACGGGGAGCTAGTATAGAGGCCATCACCGCGCAATGGCGACAGGCGAATCGGCTTTTAGGGTAAGTTTTTCCGATTATTTCTTGACCGTTAGTCGATTGACTTTGTCAGACTCTTAACCGGATGTAGGACGTTTGCCTTGAAAGGTCAGGCAATCGCCACCACATTCAGCACAATCCAGGTTTTTTCTTGCGCGACATCGGTCGTTTGCGGTCGTCCTCGTGGTGCTCCGCCTGACGCGGAACGCCGCGATTCCAGAGGTGTGTATGTCGGAATTCCAGCTAGTCACCCGCTTCGAGCCTGCCGGCGATCAGCCGGAAGCCATTCGCCAGTTGGTTGAGGGCATTGACGCCGGGCTGGCGCACCAGACACTGCTCGGTGTGACCGGGTCGGGCAAGACCTTCAGCATTGCCAACGTCATCTCCCAGGTCCAGCGGCCGACGCTCGTTCTGGCGCCGAACAAGACCCTGGCCGCGCAGTTGTACGGGGAGTTCAAGGCGTTCTTCCCGAACAACGCTGTTGAATACTTCGTTTCCTACTACGACTACTACCAGCCCGAAGCGTATGTGCCGTCGTCCGACACCTTCATCGAGAAGGACGCCTCGATCAACGACCACATCGAACAGATGCGCCTGTCCGCAACCAAAGCGTTGCTCGAGCGCAAGGACGCGATCATCGTCACCACGGTGTCGTGCATCTATGGTCTGGGCAGTCCGGAAACCTATCTGAAAATGGTCTTGCATGTGGATCGCGGCGACAAGCTTGATCAGCGTGCGCTGCTGCGGCGCCTGGCCGACCTGCAATACACCCGCAACGACATGGATTTCGCCCGGGCGACGTTCCGCGTGCGCGGTGATGTGATCGATATCTTCCCGGCGGAATCCGATCTGGAAGCGATCCGCATCGAGCTGTTCGATGACGAGGTCGAGAGCATTTCCGCGTTTGATCCGCTGACCGGCGAAGTCATCCGCAAGATGCCGCGCTTCACTTTCTATCCGAAGAGCCACTACGTGACGCCTCGGGAAACCCTGCTCGATGCTATCGAAGGCATCAAGGTCGAATTGCAGGAGCGCCTCGAATACCTGCGCAGCAACAACAAACTGGTGGAAGCCCAGCGTCTGGAACAGCGCACCCGTTTCGACCTCGAGATGATTCTCGAACTGGGTTACTGCAACGGCATCGAAAACTACTCGCGCTACCTTTCCGGGCGTCCATCCGGCGCGGCGCCACCCACGCTTTACGACTATCTGCCTGCCGACGCCTTGCTGGTGATCGACGAATCCCACGTCAGCGTGCCGCAGGTCGGCGCGATGTATAAGGGCGACCGTTCGCGCAAGGAAACGCTGGTGGAGTACGGCTTCCGCCTGCCTTCGGCGCTGGACAACCGGCCAATGCGTTTCGACGAGTGGGAAGGGGTCAGCCCGCAGACCATTTTCGTTTCGGCAACGCCCGGCAATTACGAAGCCGAACACGCCGGGCGGGTGGTTGAGCAGGTGGTGCGGCCGACCGGCCTGGTCGACCCGCAGGTTGAAGTGCGGCCGGCGCTGACCCAGGTTGATGATTTGCTCTCGGAAATCACCAAACGCGTGGCGATCGAAGAACGTGTGCTGGTCACCACACTGACCAAGCGCATGGCCGAAGACCTGACCGATTACCTCGCCGACCACGGCGTGCGCGTGCGTTATCTGCACTCGGACATCGATACCGTCGAGCGCGTCGAGATCATCCGCGATTTGCGCCTCGGCGTGTTCGATGTGCTGGTCGGGATCAACCTGCTGCGTGAAGGCCTCGACATGCCGGAAGTGTCGCTGGTGGCGATTCTTGATGCCGACAAGGAAGGCTTCTTGCGTTCCGAGCGCTCACTGATCCAGACCATCGGCCGCGCGGCGCGTAACCTCAATGGCCGGGCGATTCTCTACGCCGATCGCATGACCGGTTCGATGGAGCGCGCGATTGGCGAGACCGAGCGCCGTCGCGAGAAGCAGATCGCCTTCAACCTTGAGAACGGCATCACCCCGAAAGGTGTTATCAAGGACGTCGCCGACATCATGGAAGGCGCCACCGTGCCCGGTTCGCGCAGCAAGAAGCGCAAAGGCATGGCCAAGGCCGCCGAAGAGAACGCCAAGTACGAAGCCGAGTTGCGCTCGCCAAGCGAAATCACCAAGCGCATCCGCGCGCTGGAAGAGAAGATGTACCAACTGGCGCGGGATCTGGAGTTTGAAGCGGCGGCGCAGATGCGCGACGAGATTTCCAAACTGCGCGAACGATTGCTTACGGTATAAGGGATCGTTCCCACGCAGAGCGTGGGAACGATCATTGTGTTTCCCTGTGGGAGCGAGCCTGCTCGCGAATGGGGGCGACTCGGTATAAGCGAGTCCCGGTCTCCGGCTTAAATACCCTGCCCGCTGGAGCGGGGCGGGTGTCGCCTGTTACCATTCGCCGCTTGATTGTTCTGCTCTTCATTTTTTCGAGACAAGCCATGACCACCGTCCGCACTCGCATCGCGCCATCGCCTACCGGGGACCCCCACGTAGGTACCGCTTACATCGCATTGTTCAACTACTGCTTTGCCAAGCAGCATGGCGGTGAGTTCATCCTGCGCATCGAAGACACCGATCAGTTGCGTTCGACCCGCGAGTCCGAACAGCAGATCTTCGACGCCCTGCGCTGGCTCGGTATCGACTGGAGCGAAGGTCCGGACGTCGGCGGCCCGCACGGCCCGTATCGGCAGAGCGAGCGCGGCGACATCTATCAGAAGTACTGCCAGCAACTGGTCGACATGGGTCATGCGTTCCCGTGCTTCTGCACCGCTGAAGAACTCGATCAGATGCGCGCCGAGCAAATGGCTCGCGGCGAAACTCCGCGCTACGACGGCCGCGCACTGCTGCTGTCGAAGGAAGAAGTTGCGGCGCGTCTGGCCGCTGGCGAACCGCACGTGATCCGCATGAAAGTGCCGAGCGAAGGCGTCTGCGTGGTGCCGGACATGCTGCGTGGCGACGTCGAGATCCCGTGGGATCGCATGGACATGCAAGTGCTGATGAAGACCGACGGCCTGCCGACGTACTTCCTCGCCAACGTCGTCGACGATCACCTGATGGGCATCACCCACGTGCTGCGTGGCGAAGAGTGGCTGCCATCGGCACCGAAACTGATTTTGCTGTACGAATACTTCGGCTGGGAACAGCCGGAGCTGTGCTACATGCCGCTGCTGCGTAACCCGGACAAGAGCAAGCTGTCCAAGCGCAAGAACCCGACCTCGGTAACGTTCTACGAGCGCATGGGCTTCATGCCGGAAGCGATGCTCAACTACCTCGGGCGCATGGGCTGGTCGATGCCGGACGAGCGCGAGAAGTTCTCGCTGCAGGAAATGGTCGACAACTTCGACCTCAAGCGCGTATCCCTCGGCGGGCCGATCTTCGATATCGAGAAGCTGTCGTGGCTCAACGGCCAGTGGCTGCGCGATCTGCCGGTGGAAGAGTTTGCCGCCCGTGTGCAGAAGTGGGCGTTCAATTCCGACTACATGATGAAAATCGCGCCGCACGTGCAGGGTCGGGTTGAAACGTTCAGCCAGGTTGCGCCGCTGGCGGGATTCTTCTTTGCTGGCGGCGTGAATCCGGATGCCAAGCTGTTCGAGTCGAAAAAGCTCTCCGGCGATCAGGTTCGCCAGTTGATGCAGTTGATCCTGTGGAAACTGGAAAGCCTGCGGAAGTGGGAGAAGGACAGCATCACCGCGACGATTCAGGCGGTGGTCGAATCCCTCGAGCTCAAACTGCGCGATGCGATGCCGTTGATGTTTGCTGCGATCACCGGGCAGGCGAGTTCGGTGTCGGTGCTCGATGCGATGGAAATCCTCGGCCCGGACCTGACCCGTTTCCGTCTGCGCCAGGCGATTGACCTGTTGGGCGGCGTGTCGAAGAAAGAAAACAAAGAGTGGGAAAAGCTCTTGGGCGCCATCGCCTGATTGCTTTTGCTTCTCTGCAGGACTGCCGAAGGCTGCGATCTTTTGATCCTGCCTTCGGCGTTTCTCCCGAATTTACGGGGGAGGGCGGTAAGTGATTGTTATCCCGGCAAAAAATTTTGAAATTTTTCAAAAATAAGTTTGACAGGCTTTCGATACGCCCTTAAGATTCGCCCCGTCCTCAGCGATGAGGGGCTATAGCTCAGCTGGGAGAGCGCTTGCATGGCATGCAAGAGGTCGACGGTTCGATCCCGTCTAGCTCCACCAATTTACACTTCGAGGTCTGGCCACATCGGCCTTGAAGCGATCAACACTCAGCGTTGATCAGTTGTATAGAAGGGTTTGCGTCCCCTTCGTCTAGTGGCCTAGGACACCGCCCTTTCACGGCGGTAACAGGGGTTCGAGTCCCCTAGGGGACGCCAGTTTTACAGAAGTGATGTTGCAAGAGATCACTCCGCCGCGAGGCGAAAAATCCGGGGCTATAGCTCAGCTGGGAGAGCGCCTGCATGGCATGCAGGAGGTCAGCGGTTCGATCCCGCTTAGCTCCACCAATTTTACAGTTCAAGGTCTGGCCACACCGGCCTTGAATCGATCAGCTCTCAGCACTGATCAGTTGTATAGAAGGGTTTGTGTCCCCTTCGTCTAGTGGCCTAGGACACCGCCCTTTCACGGCGGTAACAGGGGTTCGAGTCCCCTAGGGGACGCCACGATTACCCGCTCTGCGGGATTTTATAAGGGTCATTCAATTATTGAATGGCCCTTTTGTTTGTCCGGCGTTTGGCCAACTCTCCTTTTTCCTTACACTGTGCTTCAGACCAGCGGTCATATTCATGACTTGCAGAATATTATTATGCGAATAATATTCTAGTCGTAATATTCGGAGGCAACGATGAACGATAAAAAAGCTCAAACCCGCGAACGCATCCTTAAGGCTGCCAGCGCCGCATTGATTCAGCGCGGCCCGGCTGACCCGAGCGTGGGCGAAGTGATGGGCGCCGCCGGCCTGACGGTTGGCGGTTTCTACGCCCACTTCGAAAGCAAGGACGCGATGATGCTCGAAGCGTTCAAGCAACTGCTGGGCCGGCGTCGCGACCTGATTGCCGACATGGACGCCGATCTGACCGGCGAAGAGCGTCGCGCTTTGGTCGCTGCGTTCTACCTGTCGCGCAAACACCGGGATTCCAGCGAAGCCGCATGTCCGATTCCGGCCTCGATTGGCGAATTGGGGCGTTTGCCGGAGTCGTTCCGCATCGCGCTGAACGAGCATCTGGAGCTGATGGTCGCGCAACTGGCCGCCAGCCCTGAAGACACCGACAAGGCTTTGGCCGATGTCGCGTTGATGGTCGGTGGTCTGGCCTTGGCCAGGGCGCTGGGTCCGGGAGAGTTATCCGATCGATTGCTGCGCGCCGCCAAGTCGGCGGTGCGTTGACCTGAAGGCAACAAGCCTGAGGAGAGTGCGATGAACGCGTTGAAGTGGGTTCGTGGCGTTAACGGTACCTTGGGCTGGTTTGCACCAAAGCTGGTGGCGAGCAAAATGCGTCTGGCGTTCATGACGCCCCGCGCGCTACCGCTGCGCGATTGGGAGCTGCCGCTGTTGGCCAGCTCCGAACGCATCACGTTGCGCTTCGGCCTGTCGGCGCTGCGCTGGGGCCAAGGCCCGACAGTGTTGCTGATGCATGGTTGGGAAGGGCGGCCAACGCAATTCGCCTCGCTGATCAATGCTCTGGTCGATGCCGGCTATACCGTCGTCGCGCTCGACGGTCCGGCCCACGGTCGCTCCCCTGGGCGAGAAGCCAATGTAGTGCTGTTCGCCCGCGCCATGCTCGAAGCCGCTGCCGAATTGCCGCCGCTGCAAGCGGTTATCGGCCATTCCATGGGCGGCGCCAGCGCGATGCTCGCCGTGCAATTGGGCCTGCGCACCGAAACCCTGGTAAGCATCGCCGCACCGGCGCGGATTCTCGGCGTTCTGCGCGGTTTTGCGCGAATGGTTGGCATGCCGCCGCGCGCGCGTTCGGCGTTTATCCGCCAGGTCGAGCAGGACGTCGGCATGCGCGCCGCGACGCTGGACGTGGCCCACTATCAACTGGATATGCCCGGTCTGATCGTGCATGCCGAGGACGACAATTTTGTCTCGGTCAAAGAATCGCAATTGATTCACGAAGCCTGGTTCGACAGCCGCCTGCTGCGCCTGGAAAGCGGCGGCCATCAGCGCGTGCTGGCCGACCCTCGAGTGATTGATGGTGTGTTATCACTGCTTGCCGGTCGCAGCCTTCAGGCGCGCAAATCGGCCTGAGCTCCGTTACACTGCCCCGGTTGAATACTTTGACCGGGAGTGGGGCATGGGCTGGGATCGGGCAACGCCGTTTACCATTGATCTGCAAGTAGGCGCCGAAGACATCGACGGGCTCGGGCACGCCAATAACGCCGTTTACGTGACCTGGCTCGAGCGCTGCGCCTGGCGCCATTCGCAGCGCCTCGGCCTGGACCTGGTCGAATACCGGCGGCTGGATCGGGCGATGGCCGTTGTCCGCCACGAAATCGATTACCTGGCCGCCGCCTATGAAGGTGATGAACTGCAACTGGCGACCTGGATCGTCGACTGGGATCAGCGCTTGAAAATGACCCGGCATTTCCAGCTCAAACGCCCCAGTGACAACGCCACCCTGCTGCGCGCGCAGACCACGTTTGTGTGCATCGAGCTGTCGACCGGCAAGCCCAAGCGCATGCCGGCGGAATTTATCGAAGGCTATGGCCCGGCGATCCTGACCCCAGCTTGACCCGGTCTGGTAGGAGCTGCCGAAGGCTGCGATCTTTTGATTTTGCTTTTTG
>NZ_WBRZ01000081.1:0-20653 GCF_008923895.1 Pseudomonas sp. GXM4 | reverse complement strand
CGTCGCCCACACGCCGGTATAGCTCAGTTGGTAGAGCAACTGACTTGTAATCAGTAGGTCCCGGGTTCGACTCCTGGTGCCGGCACCATACAAAACAAAGCCCCTGCAGAAATGCCGGGGCTTTGTTGTTTCTGGCGTTTGGAGTTCACAAGGCCCTCGCGGATGCGAGGGCTTTTTGCGTTTCATACCTGACTGATCTCGAGCACATACGAAATCCTCTGCTCGTTCGCACTCCAGACATAGCGCAAATGCTTGCCCTGCTTCGGAATCGATACCGCCGGCGGCCGAAACGCCGCAACGCATTCATGCCCGGGCAACCGCACGCTGTTATAGAGCAAGCCCCACGATTCACCATCGCGCAACTGTCGCGCAAATACCTGCGATGGCCCATAGGCTTCCGGATCGAGCTGATGCAAATGTTCGTAACCTTGGCGAACGTCATGCAGCGGCTTTACCACCCGATTGATGTAAGTACGCATGGTCAATTCGAGATCGGCTTCCCGGGTCGCCGCGAGAAAACGTTCCTGGTGAAAACAGGTTTCAGCGATGGCCGCACTCTGGCTGCTGGCGGCGTAATAGACGCCGAAGGTGCCGTCACTGAAACGGCTGCGTTTGCCGACGTGAGTGAACGCGGCCATCACCGGGCTGGAACCGGGGCCGGACAGGCGATCTTCGGGACGTACGCGGGCGAGAACACCGGCCTGTTCTATCAGGCGATCGTTGGTCAGCGCTTCGATGGCGTAGGCAACTTCAAGGTCCTCCGGATCGAGGACATCTTCGAACAGCGCGATCGGCGGGAAGCAGCTGTTGACGATGCGATACACCCGCGGCCATGGCACATCGACAAGCGTCGGCGCTTTCAACCGCGCACTCCATCGAGATAGCGGCGCACATCGGCGATATCGACCACCCGGCCCGCCAGCATGTAATCCAGAGCGGTTTTGCCGTTGAACGGTGCCGCCGTGTTGGGGCTGCTGACCCAATCGTAGGCGCGCTCGCGGCTGTTGCTGAAGATGATGCTCAACGCCTTGTGAATACCCATCAGATAAGAGATGCGCTCGAGGGTGTCATGGGGCAGGCGGATGTTTGGCAGGTGTTTGTATTTATAGAACGTGGTGTTACCGACTCCTCCGAGCAGGGTGCGTTGTTGCTCGGCGTTGCAGCCCCAGTGCTCCATGAGGTTGAAGAAGAACTTCAACGCAACGCGCCCGGCTTCGGGGGCGTCGAGTTGTTCGCGTGGGGTGAGAGCTGGGGATGAGGTAGGCATAGACGCCTCCTGATTTTTTGTCTTAGCTGAAGACTAGTACATAACTGTAATTTTTTAGTATTTTGATACACAAGCGAACGAATCGTAACAATCAAACGCACGGAAGCCGGAGTTAAGCCGGCTTATGTATTTCTGCGCTATTGAAACAGTTCTGAATGACTCCCTAAATCCACGAACGTGATCAGGTCTGGACGTGTGTTCTCGTAAACCATCAGAAAATCGCCACCGATATGACACTCGCGGAATCCAGACCAATCTCCAGTCAGCGCATGATCCAGATATTCTGCCGGTAACTGCTGGCCCAGGAACAACATTGCCATCACCTTCCGAACGTCGTTCATATCTCGCCTTCCGGCACGGTTATAACGATCCCAAGACTTCTTGAATTCAGAAGTCTGTGCACACTGTTTAGGTCGATCAGCGCGTTTTTGTGTTTTCTCCTGTTTCGCCATCAGCATTCCTCAGCATGTCGTCTATCGAGTCGAAACGCTGACGGATTTCTCGTGCTTCCATCATTGCGCGGGCCGTCTTCTCCGATGGAACTAGCACCTCGAAGGGAAGCCCCTGAGTAGCAACAACCTGTCGCAGAAAAAGTCGCATGGCGTCACTAATGCTCAGCCCGCAAGCGTTCAAGACTTCAGTGGCACGCGCTTTCAAATCCTCATCAATGCGGCAGCGCACATCGGTAGTTTTCAGTAGTGCAGCCATTTCAATTACCTCATCGTGATTTTGTAGCTACATCAGCGCTACCTCTGCATTGTGTTCGGGTTGATCTTCGTCGGTCAACGCGAAGTTGATAGGTGGTTATCCCCACCATGGCTCGCATGCCAGACATCCATTTCAACTCCTTTGACTGTTGGGCGCTATCAGCTAAATCGTTACTTTACCCGAGACCTATCTGCGTATGACGCAGGCAAAAAGCTAGGAAGATGTAAGCTGTTTCTCTTCGAAAAGAATCTCCCCGCGCACCAAAACCACGCACTTTTTTGACCTTCATCACCCCCACTTCACCAAAAACCCCGATCCTCTGTCAGCCTCCAGCCATCGGCGGGGAAATCAATTCGCTACTAAATCCGCGACAACTATGCTCAGGTGCAGGAATATAGCCGGCATATGGCGCCGTTTCGGTCGTTTCGTACACAACAATACCCAGCCCACTTCAGAGGGCATTACCCATGGATAGCAGAACCTTACGCAACCTCATGCGCATCGTGCAGACCGGCTCGTTGTCGGCCGCAGCCGAGCATTCGTGCCTGACCGTGCAGGCGTTGGCCGCACAGTTGAACAAGGTCGAAGAGCAGTTCGGTTTCCGCTTGTTTCGCCGTTCCAACAAGGGCCTGACGCTGACGCCGCAAGGTACGGAGCTCACGCCTTACATCGACAAAGTGCTGATTGCCACGCGACAGATGGAAGAAAAGGTCGAGGCGCTGAAGGTACCCGGGCAGCGAACATTGAAGGTCGCGTTGAACAACACCCTGTCGCCTGATTTCAACCGGCGCATGATCGGGCGCCTGATCGAGGTGTTTCCCGATTATCAGATGGAGTTCAGCTACGCCGAGTCGATGGAAAACCTCAGCAAGCTGAAGAACGAAGATTTCGACCTTGCCGTACTGATCGGCCCGCAGCGGCCGGGGCTGCCGAGCATCGTCCTGCCGGATGTGCAGGTGCAGGTGGTCGGTGCGCATTGTGGTCAGGAAAACGATCCGCTGACCTTGCTGGGCAACAAGTTTCAGGTGCGTCCTGCGGAAGATTGTCCGTATTCCCACAGTTTTCTGCGCTTTCTCGACGCCGGACTGGGCAATCACGAGAACGGCCAGCGCATGGTCTATTCGTGCAGCGAAACCCTGACGCTGTCGTTGATCACGCAGATGGATGCGGTCGGCATGGTCTCGCGTGAAGCGGCGCAGAAGAACGGTCTGACGATTTTTCCCGGTTTCGAGGATTTCCTCGAAGTCCGCCTGGCGGTAAACAACCCGGAGTTGTCCCACCAGGCGCTGAACGACGTCGTTGATCTGCCGCTACATGAACGAGCCGAGCGCAATGTACGCAGCCGTCCCCACCGCCACACTGAGAAAGAGGTTTTTGCTGAAATACGCACATAGCAACGTTGGAATCGCGGCGTAGAATTCCGGGCGATCGAGCTGGATCTGCCGATCCTTGATCAACAGGGGTGTGAGGCTGATCGCAGCGACGATCGCCACCGGCAGATATTCCAGCGCCCGCGCCACGAACGGCGGCCAGTGTTCGGTGTTGATCTGCAGCGGCAATGCGCGCGGCAGGAAGGTCACCGCCATCATCAGCACCACCACCAGAATCAGGAACGTTTGGTCAGGCATACACCCACTCCGCAGCCCACAAACGTGGCGATAAATACGTTGAAGGGCGAACTGCCGATCAGGCTCAGTGCGCCCATGCAGACCACGGCAGCAGCGGCCGCAATCAGTTTGTTGCGCGTGTTGCACAGCGAGACCAGCACGTAGAGCATCATCGCCGTCAGCGCGTAGTCGAGCTGATATTTGATCAAGTGCGCCGCGTACTGCGCGCAGACCGCACCGAGCAAACCGCCGAGCACCCACGAGGTGTGGCAGAACAGATTGAAACCGATCAGGTAACGCACGTTGACCGGTGCGCCCGTGCCGAGTTTGACGCTATGAAAGGCGAAGGATTCATCGGTCAG
Source organism: Pseudomonas sp. GXM4 (assembly GCF_008923895.1). NCBI lineage: Bacteria > Pseudomonadati > Pseudomonadota > Gammaproteobacteria > Pseudomonadales > Pseudomonadaceae > Pseudomonas > Pseudomonas sp. GXM4. Next base: position 16,709 of record NZ_WBRZ01000081.1, on the reverse strand, counting down.
GCCACCGGCGTAAGCCCAACGCTCCATGCGGCTCAAGCCCAATGCACGCAGGGCTTTGGCCATGTACACCGACATCAGCATGTGCCGCGCATTGATCAGGAAAGTGGTCAGCACAATGGTGGTCAGCGACGCACCGCTGGAGATCAGCGCCAGCGCGGCGAATTGCGATGCGCCGGCATAGACGAACAAGCACATCGCCACTGGCAGCCACATCGGCAGGCCGGCGTTGACCGCCATCAGCCCGAAGACAAACGACACGGTGAAATACCCGGCGACCACCGGGCTGGCTTCGGCAAACGTGCGCGACGGCTGATGAGTCGCCATCAGCGGCGCGCTGCCGGACCTTTCATTCATAGATCCCTCTCAAATGTTCGTTCGCCGTGAGGCTCGCAAAAACCCTGGGCGGTCCAGAATCGCTTGCCCGCGAGGTTAGCATCGTCGACGAACAGAAACATCCGCAGCACCCCGACCCGTTTCATGTCGGACGACGCTGCTTCGACCAGACGCTGGCCCACGCCCTGGCTGCGGTAACGCGGGCTCACGGCCAGATGGTTGATCGTGCCGCGACTGCCGAGCATGCCGCCGAGCACCGCGCCGACGATCTCGCCCTCGACATCGAAAGCCAGGTACGCCGTGGTGGTTTTCTGGATCAACACGCCGCGCAGGCATTTGGCGTCCTGCCATTCGCAGAACGACACTTCGTCGAACTGGCGGAAGAAGCGCTCCATGCGTTGCGCATCCTTGGCGGTGGCGCGGCGCAGTACCACTGGCGTCGAGCACTCGACGCCGTCGATTGGGGTGATCTGATTAGCGAACAATGTCGAAAGCGGTCCCGGGCCGCGAGAAGGAAATCGCCAGAATCTGCCGGTACGCCATGGCATGGGTGTGGGTGTTGCGCGCCGGGGTCACGTAATGGCGCATGTCGCGATCAAGGAAATAGGTGGTATCGAGAATTTCCTCGTAGGTGGTCGCCGCCAGCTGTTGCTGATGAATGTCATACAAACGACTCTCTGCGCCCTCGACGTTATTGCGCCCCCAGAAGTGCACGCCGCTGAACGGATAGCCGTCGCAGTGAATGCCTTCAGGGGTGATTTCCAGCTGTTTGCCGGGTTTGATCTCGATGCGGATCTGATGGATCTGGCACTGCCAGATTTCATCGTGCAACTCTTCTGGCAGCACACTTTTGTACACTTCGAAATCGGTGTCGATCAGGCTGCGCATCACCGGCGAAGAGATCACTTCTTCGGAAAAGTCCTGAAAGTGTCGTACCACGCCGCCGACGTAAGCGTTGTTCTCTTTCGATTGCACATAGGCGCGATGCTCAAGTTGCTTGAGCTCGCGGGTTTTCGGGTTGTATTCAAAGTCGCTGTAACGACGGTAACGCATGCCGGCTTCGGCCTGACCGTAGTAGCTGTCAGGCTCCATATTTTCCCAACTTTTGGTCAGTCTGACGAAGTCGGCAAAATGACCGTAGAGATTGAAGTCACCACCCTGGACGTTGACAAACTTGTCGCGCCGTAGCGATTCGCCCACTTCTCTGTTCAAAACGATCATTACCAAATTCTCCGCTGCGTTGAACGCCCTAATCTATTGGGTGGAGAATTTGCGTCCATGAGAAAGAATTTCAGGCATTTGAAGCACTGCTTGAAACGAAATCTGCAGCGCTTGAAAAACGACTTTTACATGACAAAAACACCGGTTATTTACGGTTTGCGCTGAAAAACCGGCGAAAAAAACCCCGAACGAATCGGGGCTTTCTCATTTTTCTTACAGCGGATCGCTCATCAGAAGATGTTGATCGGATAGTCCACGAATACACGCAGCTCGTTACCGCTGACGTTGTACTCGCTGGATTTCTGCGACACGCGCAGGATCGAACTGCGCAACTTCACGCTCAGGTCTTTGGCCGGGCCACTTTGCACGACGTACTTGAACTGGTTGAAGATCTCGCGCTCGGTGCCGCCTTCGCTGGTGGACGTGGTGATGTTGTCGCCGCGCACGTAAGCGAAGTTGTAGCTCAGACCCGGAACGCCGAACGAACCAAAGTCCAGGCCGTAACCCAGCTGCCAGCTGCGTTCGTCTTCGGCGTTGAAGTCAGACCAGTAGGAGTTGGCCAGGTAGATGGAGTTACCGCCGTCGCCGACACGGCCCTGATCTTTCTGGTAGCCACCATAGGCGTAACCGAGGTTACTGTCGCCAGTGGAACGCTGATGCGCCACGGTGAACGAGTGCGGGCCGGTGGCGAAAGTGGCTGCCAGGCTCCAGATCTTGTTGTCGCGACCAGTGACGATGCTTTCGCCCGGCACGGTGTTTTCGCGTACGTACGAGCTGTCCAGCTTGGTGCGATAGCCGTTGAAGTCCAGGGTCAGGGACTGATCCTTGTTGAACGGAATCACATAGTTGGCGTTCACGTACTGTTTCTTCAAGACGTCTTCAACGTCGGACGCATACAGCGCGCCTTTGAAGTGTTCGGTGAACTGATAGCTGCCGCCCAACACGTTGATCGACTTCAGACCGCCGCTGTCACGGCCCTCATCGCTCTTGCGCGATTCGGCGGTGAATCGGCCGGCGTTCAATTCCAGGCCTTGGATTTCACGGGAAGTGATCAAGGTACCGGTATAGCTTTCCGGCAGCAGACGCACGTTGTCGTAGCTCAGCACCGGCAGGGCCGGCATCTGGTCGCCATAGGTCAACACGGTGTTGGAAACACGGAATTTGACCGCTGCGCCGCCCTTGGCGATGTCGTGGTTCGCACGACCGTCATTTTCCTGTCTGAAGAAGTCGATGCCGCCAGCGCCGCTACGGCCCTTGCCGCCGTCCAGGCGCAATGCGTACAGACCGAAAGCGTCCACGCCGACACCGACGGTGCCTTGAGTGAATCCCGACGAGAACGTACCGATGGCCGCTTGGCCCCATTCGGCCTTGTCCTTGTTACCGTCTTTGTAATCACGATTGATGTAGGCGTTGCGCAGCAGCACTTTCAGGCTGCTGTCTTCAACGAAACCCTTGGACTCGGCCTGGTCGTTAGCCATGGCCTGTGTAGCACTCAACATCCCCAGTGCGATCAGACTGATTCGCTTGTTCAACATTTTGTTTTCCTTATTACGGGTTGAAACGCGCTGTGTCGAACGGCTGAAACGGCGCTTTCTGCACTCTTGTATTCACCCCGAAACAAAAAAGCCCGCCGACGTTAACGTCATGGCGGGCCTGCTCCTTATTTTGAGTCATGGCGGTTAGCCACAGGCGTTGGGCCGAATCGTAGCCGCGCCCTGAACTGTGTGTCAATTTCAAGAATCGTCTTTAAATAGGCGAAAAACGTCTAAGAAACGTAATTTTCTTGCTGGGCGGTTGCAGAAAAAACGGATTAAACAGGTAGTTTGAACTGTGGGGAGCGAGCCTGCTCGCGAAGCGCTGGATCAGTCAACAAAGTCATTGGCAGTGCTGACGTCTTCGCGAGCAGGCTCGCTCCCACTTCTGAATACCTGTGGATAAAAATCAGGCAAAAAAAGCGCCGCCATCCCGGCAGCGCTTTTACCAATCCCTATTGTTCTTATCCTTCCATCACATCCCACAAGGCTTCCAGCTCGGCCTCGCTGAACAGGCCAGCGGGGTAACGCTCGATCATCATCCGGCGCGGATCAGGTTGTCTGATCTGACGCGTTCCATTGGACTTCAACCAGTGCGCGACAAGCTGGAGCGATTCGCCGTTGACGGCCATGGGATGCACAGTCCGCTCGCTGATTACGTTCACTTCGGCGTTCATTTCAGCGCTCTCTCCCCGTTCGTGAGCGGCTACGTTATCCAAGGTTTGTGACAGAACTGTTGAAGTTCCCCGCCCTCCCTAGTGCATCAGGAGCAATACAAGAGCTATGCCAAGGCGACTCGAATGTCGACCGGCGGATACAAACAAGCCCGCGGTCCTGACGGGCCGCGGGCTTGCTTTCATGCAGAGCGAGCTAATCATTGCCTGGCTGATTTGTGAATCAACTCAAGCTGTTACGACTCAACTCACTCTTTGTGCGGGGCTGGCTGCTGTTGGGTAAGGCAGTGAATATTGCCGCCACCCAGTAACAGTTCACGGCCCGGCACCATCACTACTTCGTGTTGCGGGAACAGCTTCTGCAGGATTTCCCTGGCCGGGGCATCCATCGGGTCGTCGAAGCTCGGCGCGATGATGCCGCCGTTGACGATCAGGAAGTTCACGTAGGAACCGGCCAGACGCACGGAAGGATTGCGCTCCTGCGAACCGTCCACCGCATCGACGCCGGCACACTCTTCTTCGGTCGCGTACAGCGGCCCCGGAATCGGCATTTTGTGCACCGTGAACGGGCGGCCCTTGGCGTCGGTGCTGCTTTGCAGCACTTTCATTGCGGCCTGGCAGCGCGGGTAGTTCGGATCCTGCGGATCATCGGTCCACGCCAGCAGCACTTCGCCTGGACGCACGTAGCAGCAGAAGTTATCCACATGGCCGTCGGTTTCATCGTTGAACAAGCCATCCGGCAACCAGATGATCTTGTCCACAGACAGGTTGTCGCTGAGTACGGCTTCGATTTCTTCGCGGCTCAGGTGCGGGTTGCGATTGCGGTTGAGCAAGCATTCTTCGGTGGTGATCAGCGTGCCTTCGCCGTCGACATGAATCGAACCGCCTTCGAGCACGAAACCTTCGGTGCGGTAACGCGGGCTGCGCTCGATCTCGAGGATCTTGCCGCCGACCTGCGAATCGCGGTTCCACGGTGCATACAGGCCGCCATCGAAACCACCCCAGGCGTTGAAATCCCAGTTCACACCGCGCACTTCGCCATGGTTATTGATCACGAAGGTCGGGCCGCTGTCGCGAACCCAGGCATCGTCGCTGGACATTTCCACCACGCGGATATTCGGAACATCGAGGCGCGCGCGGGCGTTTTCGTATTGGCCGGCGGAGACGGCAACGGTGACCGGCTCGAAGCGGGCGATGGCCTTGGCCACCGTGGCGTGCGCAGCCTGCGCCGGTTTGCCGCCCAGACGCCAGTTGTCCGGGCGCTCGGGCCAGATCATCCAGGTCTGGGTTTGTGGCGCCCACTCGGCCGGCATGTAGAAGCCATCGGCGCGTGGGGTACTTTTCAATGTGGTCATCAGGACTCCAGGGAACCGTCGAGGGTTTTCAACGCGCCGTACAGATTCGGCCGGCGGTCGCGGAATGAACCCCACGCGCTGCGAATATGTTCCAGCTCGTCGAGGTTGAACGTGTGCACAAGAATACCTTCTTCGGTTTTATTCAGCTCCTGCACTTTTTCGCCGAACTGGTTGGCGATGAACGACGAGCCGTAGAAGGTGATGTCGTAGCCGTCCTGCTCTTCATTGCCGATGCGGTTGCTGGCAATCAGCGGCATCAGGTTGGCGCCGGCATGGCCCTGCTGGACCCGCTGCCAGTGATCGCGCGAAGAAATGGTCTTGTCGTGCGGCTCGCTGCCGATCGCGGTTGGATAAAAGAGAATTTCCGCGCCTTGCAGGGCCATGCTGCGCGCCGCTTCCGGAAACCACTGGTCCCAGCAAATGCCAACGCCAATTTTCGCGTAACGGGTGTTCCATACCTTGAAGCCGGTGTCGCCCGGGTTGAAGTAATACTTTTCGTGATAGCCCGGGCCGTCGGGGATATGGCTTTTACGATAAATCCCGAGGTTGCTGCCGTCGGCATCGATGATCGCGATGCTGTTGAAGCGTGCACGCCCGGCCAGTTCGTAGAAGCTGATCGGCAGTACTACTTGCAACTCTTTGGCGATTTTCCGGAAATGCTTGATGGCCACGTTTTCCTCAACCGTCGTTGCCAGTTGCAGGTAATCCGGATTCGGCTTCTGGCAGAAATACGGCGCCTCGAACAGTTCCTGGATAAGGATGATCTGCGCGCCTTTGGCGGCGGCTTCACGGACCAGTCTTTCAGCGGTTTCGAGGTTGGCTTCCAGGTCCCACGAACAGGCCATCTGCGTGGCGGCGACGGTAACGATACGGCTCATGAATCATCTCCGGGCTAGTGCTTTGACAGTCGAAGAATTCGACCGAAAAGAAAACGCGCGCACCGGACAAGAGATCACCATGCCGGAGCAATGGCGACTTTATAACCGATAAATATCGGCTTTAGAAGCTGCAAATAAGGAATCTCTCTGTTTGAACGCCAATTAAATCGATACAAATCGGACTTCAGACAGAAAACAAATGTGGGAGCGAGCCCGATCGCGAATGCGCTGTATCAGTCACCGCATGTGGCGACTGATACGCAGCTTTCGCGAGCAGGCTCGCTCCCACAGGGGATGTGCCTTGCTTACAGTCCTTCGCTCAACACCCGATCCAGCATATCGACAAAGAAATCCACGCTTTGGCGCGACGTCACCATCGGTGGCTTGATCTTGAGAATGTTCAAATCGTCGCCGGTCGGCTGCATGAAGATCCCCAGCTCACGCAAGCGATCACACAGGAACGCAGTTTCGGCGGTCGCCGGCTCCAGCGTCTGCCGATTGCGGATCAGTTCCAGCCCGAGATAAAACCCGGAGCCGTGCACCGCGCCGACCAGCGGATGTTTATCGATCAACGCTTCCAGGCGCGCCTTGAAGTGGCCGCCGACGACCTGGGCGTTTTCCCAGAGCTTTTCTTCCTCCATCACATCGAGCACCGCCATGCCGATCTGGCAACTGACCGGACTGCCGCCCGCCGACGAGAAGAAATAGCCCTCAGCCTCCAGCGCCTCGGCGATTTCCCGGCGAGTGATCACCGCGCCAAGTGGCTGACCGTTACCCATGCCCTTGGCCATGGTGATGATGTCCGGCACCACGCCCTGCTCTTCGAAGCCCCAGAAAAAATGGCCCATGCGCCCGTAACCGACCTGCACTTCGTCAGCGATGCATACTCCACCCTGCGCGCGGACCTTTTCATACACCTGCGGCAAATAGCCCGGCGGTAGAGAAATACCCCCGGCATTACCGTAGACCGGCTCACAGATGAAACCGGCCAGTTGCCGCTTTTGCTCGGCCAGTTTTTGCAGATGATGCTCGACGCTGCGCACGTAATCCGGCGCCGAATCGGCGCCACGGAATTCGCCGCGATACGTGTTCGGCGCTGGCACTGGGTGCACCCAGTCCGGGCGACTTTCCAGGGCCTTCGGGTTGTCGGCAATCGACGTCGATACCGCATCGGCGCCGATCGTCCAGCCGTGATACGCCTCGAGCACGCTGATCATGTCGCGCCCGCCGCTGTAGGCCCAGGCCAGACGAATCGCCAGGTCATTGGCCTCACTGCCGCTGTTGACCAGGAACACGCGATCCATGCCCTTCGGCGCCAGCTTCAGCAAGCGCTCGGAAAACTCGGCGACCGCCGCGTAGTTGAAACGCGAATTGGTATTGAGCAACGACCACTGCCGCGCCGCGACCGCCGCCATCCGAGGGTGGCCGTGGCCGAGCACCGCGACGTTATTGAGCATGTCCAGATAGGATCGGCCGTGCATATCAATCAGGTGATTGCGCCAGCCGCGTTCAATACGCGGCGGGTCAACGTAATAGTGTTTTTGCGTGCGGGCAAAACTGGCATCGCGGCGTTCGAGCAGGGTTTTCGCGTCCAGCTCAGGCTCGGCGTCGCAGGCCAGCCCGAGCAGCATCGCCGGTGACGGGCACAACGCCTGCCACGCCGATGCACGGGACGGCGTGCAGAACAGCGGCGCGTCGAGCTCTGCTCCCCGGCACATCTGCACTAGCAGCGGCCCCGTGACCGCACCGAGCTTCTGGCCTCTATCCACTGCCACCCCATGTTCAAGAACAGGCGTCACGCCCCACAGGCGAACACTGAACTGCGGGCCATCGAGTTGCAGCGCACCGTTTGCCGCTTGCTTCAGAACGCCGGCGAACGGTGCTTGCACTTCGGCTCCAGCCGGCACACGCAATTCGACATGCAACGGGAACGTGTCCGGCTCAGTCGCGCTGTCTGGCCGAGTACGTGACAAGCGATACTGGCCATAACGCGTCGCCGCCAGCCCGTGCACCGCTGCGGCCTCTGTCAGCAAGCGCTGATCAATGCCCGGCTGCTCCCAATTGCCCGCCTCGAAGTGCGGGCTCAACACGCCCAGATCGATCAGCGCAAATTCACGCCCGACCAGCCCTGGCAACAACGGTGCAAATTCTGTGTTTTCGGCCTCTGGCACGGTCTGTCCCACGGCTGTGAGAATCGCCGCTTCCATCAGCGCCTGTGGCACCGATGTCGCGACGCGAAAGATTTCCCACTCGTGACTGAGATTGTCGCGGCTATACGTATTGGTGGGGTCGATGCTCACCTGTTGCTCGCCACTGAGCACCAGCACCGCCGCCCGGGCCACGATCAATGGCCACAGCGCTTGCAGCTCAGCGTACTGCAACGAATTGACCGCGTGATACGCCCGGACCGCCGGCAGGATGACAAACGGATCGCCATCGGCGTGATGCAGCAAAGCCGCACAGGTCACCGACAGATCGGTGATACGCCAGGTGCGCACCAGATCACCGAAGTCGATCACACCCTGCAATTGCCAATGCCGCTGGGCATCACGCGCCCAGACGACGTTGTCATCGGTGATATCCATGTGAATCGCCTGCACCGGCAGCTTGTCCAGCAGCGGCAGCAAACGGCGCTCGGCCTGCTCGGCGGCAGCGCTGATCACCGCACGCTGCTGCACGTCGGTAATCACCGGCAACAGATGACTGATCAAAGCGTTGGCGTGACGCGCGTCCCACTGCAAGGTGCGTTCAAGGCCCGGGTGATCGAAGCCTGCCAGGGCCAGATCCATCTCGCCACAGAGTCGGCCAAACCCGGCGACCACGTCCTGGCCAAGATGATCGAAATCGGTCAACGGCTGGCCGTCGATGTACTCCAGCAAGCGCACATGCACCGTTTCGCCATTGGCTTGCAACGACAACAGATCTGCACCGTTATTGGCTGCGATGACGCGCGGCACCTTGATCGCCGAATGCTCGGCCAAGTATTTGAGCGCGGCGTGCTGGGCTTGCAGCTCCACAAGAGCGTAGTCGCCACGACAGACTTTCAACACGAAGCGCCCACTGCCACCGTCGACGCGATAATTCAGATCCTGCTGGCTGCCCAGCGCCTGCAACGTGCCGCTGAGCCCGTAATGTTCGGCCAGCCATTGCAGCGCCTGCGCCTCTGAAACCTGCGGACCGGGCAAACTGGCGCGATGAATCAACGTGGCGAGCGGCATGAAACGACCCCTGAAATTTTATTAGGCGCTTATATCGCCATTGCCTTGGCGGTTACGCAACCCCTCAAGACGCTGGCCGGTGAAAGGAAAACGGCAAGATCATCGCGAAAGCTTCCCAGGCAAACTTTCCTACAAGACTTTCAGATTGTGTTTCAGCGCCGCGCTGTGCAATCTGCGCCCCGAATTCGCAGCACGGATGCAAGCCCACGTCATGTCCCATCGTCGCCTCGCCCTTACCGACAAAAAGGTTCGCAACATCCCTCGCCGCTTACGTGCATTGGCTGCTTGGGCCGCCGATTTCGAGGGATACTTTCCAGCCGACCTCACTCTCGAAGATAAATACTGGAACTGGAAAATTCCGATTCACATGGCGATGGTCGAAGGAAAACAGGCAACAACCGATCTGAAAAGGCAATGTGCCCAGCACTTGATCGACGCGGCGCAGCACCTACGCCTGGCTCGTCCTGAGCATGCGCTTGACTGCAGGGTGGTCGCAGCCATTTGTGTTCCCGGCATGTTTTCCAGCGAAATCTGTATCTATACGGATCTGGAATACCACCGCGGTCATATCCCTGCCTCCGACAGCGAATATGTCGAAACCGGCAAAAGCCTGGCTCAAGAATGGGGTCTTGTGTTGCCAAAGGGCATGGGCGAACGAGGTTTGCGCTACGAGGTTGAAGGCTGGGATGGGCAGACTTATGAAGAGGAACGCTGGTATTTTGGCGAGGTCGATTGACGCTCCGGCGTAGTCCGCACTCGCGCCCCGCAGCACTTTGCGCAAGAATGTCGGCCATTCACACCTATCAATGGAAATCCTCATGAATGTCATCACCACCGATCTGCCCGGTGTTCTGATCATCGAACCCAAGGTGTTCGGCGACGAGCGCGGTTTTTTCTACGAGAGTTTCAATGCCAAGGCGTTTCAGGACGCTACCGGTCTGGAAACGCAGTTTGTGCAGGACAACCATTCGCGCTCGCAAAAAGGCGTGCTGCGTGGTCTGCATTACCAGTTGCAGAACACCCAGGGCAAACTGGTTCGCGTGACCGCGGGTGAAGTGCTCGATGTGGCGGTGGACATCCGTCGCAGCTCGGCGCATTTCGGCAAGTCGGTGGCGGTGCGCCTGTCGGCGGAAAACCATCGTCAGCTATGGGTACCCGAGGGTTTCGCTCATGGCTTCGTGGTGCTGAGTGAGTTCGCCGAGTTCCTCTACAAGACCACCAACTATTACGACCCGTCCTCCGAGCGCAGCATTCGCTGGGACGACCCGGCGCTGGGCATCGACTGGCAACTGGACGAAGCGCCGAAGCTGTCGGCCAAGGACCAGGCGGCCGCGCTGCTCAAGGACGCTGACGTCTTCGCCTGAGGCCGGGCATAATGCGCCTGTCCCTACAGGCGTATCCGGCACATGAAACCACCGCTCCCCCGCAGACCTCGCTGGCGCAGCCTCGCGCTGTTGGCCCTGTGCCTGGCGCCGCTGCTGTGGCCGCTGGAACATCTTGCCGAGCGCTATTACCGCAGCGAACTCGCCGGGCAGAATCGCCAGACCCTTGATCTTTACGTCGCCAATCTGCTCGGCACCCTGCATCGCTATGAAGTATTGCCGCAGATTCTCGGCGACCTGCCGGCCCTGCGCGCGGTGCTCGGTGCGCCGGACGACGGCGTGACCCAAGGCAACGCCAATCGCCTGCTGAAAAACATCGCCGCGCAGACCGGCGCTGAAGTCATGTACCTGATGGACACGTCCGGCCAGACGCTGGCGGCGTCGAACTGGGACAAACGCGACAGCTTCGTCGGCCGCAACTTCGCCTTCCGCCCGTATTTCAGCGAAGCCATGGCCGGGCGCCTCGGACGCTTCTTCGGCCTCGGCACCACTTCCGCCAAACGCGGCTACTTCTTCGCCGCTGCTGTGCGCAACGGCGAGAAAATCATCGGCGTGCTGGTGATCAAGGTCGACCTCGACCACACCGAAAGCCTGTGGGGCAAAACCCCGGAACAATTGCTGGTGACCGACCATAACGGCGTGGTCATCCTGACGTCGCGCCCGGAATGGCGTTTCCGTTCCACTCGCGAGTTGAGCGATGCCGAGCGCGCCGCGATCACCGCGATCCAGCCCTACCCGACCCGTGAACCGCGGCCGCTGAACCTGAGCACCGACGCCTGGCTGACGCAGACCCACGACATCGCCGAAACCGGCTGGAGCGTGAGCATTCTCGCCCCGCGCACGCTGATTGATCGTCCGGTGCGCACGGTGGTCGCCATCGGCGGCGCCACACTGTTGGTGGTCATGCTGCTGGTGGGTTTGATGATGCAACGTCGCCGGCATTATCTGGAGCGCATCGCCTTCGAGGCCAAAGCGCGCCGCGAACTGGAAGGCCGGGTGGCCGAACGTACCAGCGATCTGGAAGGCCTCAACCGGCGTTTGAAACAGGAAGTGCTCGAGCGTGAGCATGCGCAGCAGGAGCTGGTACGCGCCCAGGACGATCTGGTCCAGGCCGGCAAACTGTCGGCGCTGGGGACCATGTCGGCAAGCATCAGTCACGAACTCAATCAGCCGCTGGCGGCGATTCGCAGCTATGCGGAAAACGCCGAAGTGCTGCTCGATCATCAGCGCACCGAGGATGCGCGCGGCAACCTCAAGCTGATCAGCGAACTGACCGGGCGCATGGCCTCGATCATCGCCCACCTGCGCGCCTTCGCCCGCCGTGATCGCCACGCACCGGAAAGCGTTGCCCTGCAACCGGCGCTGGACGATGCGCTGGCATTGCTGGCCAAACGTCGGCGCAGCATGGAAGTCGAACTGATCCGCGACTTGCCCGCAGCCACGCTGTGGGTCGAGGCCGGCGAAACCCGCTTGCGTCAGGTGCTGGGCAATCTGCTGGCCAACGCCCTCGATGCGCTCACCGAAAAAGGCCCGCCGCGTAAGTTGTGGCTGAGTGCCGAAGCCACCGCCGACGGCGTCAATCTGTACATTCGCGACAACGGCCCCGGGTTCTGCATGGAGGCCCTTGGCCGCGCCAGCGAGCCCTTTTACACCACCAAGACCCGCACACAGGGTCTGGGTCTGGGACTGGCCATTTGTGAAACGCTGATGCGCGCATTTGGTGGCGAGCTGTCGTTCGCCAACCACAAGCAAGGCGGCGCCCTGATCACCCTGCGCCTGCGCGCCGGCGCGCCCGGAGTCAGCCTGCAACCTTCCGAGGATAGAAGTGCATGACCATCGACAATCGCATCCAGGTAGTGTTGATCGACGACGATCCGCACTTGCGCCAGGCCCTCGGCCAGACCCTGGACCTGGCCGGCCTGAAAATCCTGCCGCTGTCCGAAGCCAAGGGCCTGGCCGCGCAACTCGAGCGTGACTGGCCGGGGGTGGTGGTCAGCGACATCCGCATGCCGGGCATGGACGGCCTCGAACTGTTGAGCGAGTTGCATGCACAGGATCCGGAGCTGCCGGTGCTGCTGATCACTGGCCATGGCGACGTACCGCTGGCAGTGCAGGCGATGCGCGCCGGCGCTTACGATTTTCTGGAAAAACCCTTTGCCAGCGATGCGCTGCTCGACAGCGTCCGTCGCGCCCTCGCGCTACGGCGGCTGGTGCTGGACAACCGCAGCCTGCGTCTGGCCTTGAGCGACCGCAACGAATTGAGCGCGCGACTGGTCGGCCATTCGACGCCGATGCTGCGTCTGCGTGAGCAGATCGGTGCGCTGGCGGCGACCAAGGCTGACGTGCTGATCCTCGGCGAAACCGGTGCCGGCAAAGAGGTGGTGGCCCGCGCGCTGCACGATTTGTCGAGCCGCCGCAACGGCCCGTTCGTAGCGATCAACGCCGGCGCGCTGGCGGAATCGGTGGTGGAAAGCGAGCTGTTCGGTCACGAGCCCGGTGCTTTCACCGGCGCGCAGAAACGCCGCATCGGCAAATTCGAATTCGCCAACGGCGGCACGCTGTTCCTCGACGAAATCGAAAGCATGAGCATGGACGTGCAAGTGAAGCTGCTGCGCATGCTGCAGGAGCGAGTCGTCGAGCGTCTGGGCGGCAATCAGTTGATCCCGCTGGACATCCGCGTCATCGCCGCGACCAAGGAAGATCTGCGCCAAGCGGCGGATCAGGGTCGCTTCCGCGCCGACTTGTATTACCGCCTCAACGTCGCGCCGCTGCGCATCCCGCCGCTGCGCGAAAGGGGCGAAGACGCACTGGTGCTGTTCCAGCACTACGCCGATGAAGCCAGCGCCCGCCACGGCTTGCCCCCCCACGAGCTGCAACCGGCACACCGCGCCCTGCTGCTGCGCCACACCTGGCCGGGCAATGTGCGGGAACTGCAAAATGCCGCCGAACGCTTCGCCCTCGGGCTTGAACTGGCACTGGACAACAGCGCTGATGGCAGCGGTGGCACGCCGGTAGAAGTGGTCAGTGGCGGCCTCAGCGAGCAAGTGGAAAACTTCGAGAAATCGCTGATCGCCGCCGAACTGGCGCGCTCGCACAGCTCGGTGCGCAGCCTCGCCGAAGCCTTGGGTATTCCGCGCAAGACCCTGCATGACAAGCTGCGCAAACACGGTCTGAATTTCGGCGACAGCAGCCACGGGGAAGACCACGAATGAGCAGCGCAAGCGAATACCTGCAAACGGTGCTGCATCACGACATTCCGCTGACCGCCGAGATGGGCCTCAAAGTGCTCGAGTGGCGTGAGCAGCAACTGAGCCTGCACCTGCCGCTCGCGCCCAACGTCAATCACAAGAGCACCATGTTTGGCGGCAGCCTTTACTGCGGCGCGGTGCTGGCCGGTTGGGGCTGGTTGCATCTGCGTTTGAAGGAAGAAGGGATTACCGACGGACACATCGTCATTCAGGAAGGACAGATCAGTTATCCGCTGCCGGTGACCGGGGACGCCGTGGCGATCTGCCCGGCGCCGGATGCGGCAGTCTGGAAACGGTTCGTGGCGATGTATCGGCGATACGGGCGGGCGCGGCTGACGCTGGATACGCGGATACTGAATGGGGGAAGTGAGGACGAGGCGGTTAGATTTACCGGGCAGTACGTTTTGCACAGCTGAAGATCAAAAGCCCCCTCACCCTAGCCCTCTCCCGAGGGAGAGGGAACCGATACGGGGATGCTACAGATTTACGTCGACCTGAAACTGCTTCGCCGAATCCACAATCGACTCGATTCTCCGGGTCGATGCATAGCGCCAGACAACTCGGTCGGCTCCCTCTCCTGGGGGAGAGGGCTGGGGTGAGGGGAATTGCGGATCAGGCAGTTAGCCTCGGGCCAACTCCAACAACCGCCCGCGCCACGCAGCCTTCGCCGGCAGCGCCAGAAAAAACTCGTTCAACAGCGATTCCCGCGGCGGATAACTGAACGCCTCGCCGCTCAGATCCAGCACCTCGCCCCCCGCGCCTTCCAGCACGCCCTGAGCTGCCGCCGTGTCCCACTGCGAAGTCGGCGCCAGTCGCGGATAGCAATCAGCAGCACCCTCGGCCAGCAGGCAAAATTTCAAGGAACTGCCGATATTGGCCAGTTGCAGCTCACCAAGACTGGCGCTCAACCCGGCCAGCAAACGCTCTTGCTCGGGACTTGAATGGCGACGGCTGGCCACCACGGTAAACGCCTCGCCCGGCGCAGGCACATCGCGCACCCGAATCGCTACCGGCGTAGCGCCCTCGTCGCCACGCCATGCACCGAGCCCGGCACCGCCGACGTAAAAACGACCGTTGGTCGGCATCGTCACCACGCCAAATACCACCAGGCCATTTTCGATCAGCGCGATGTTGACGGTGAATTCCTCGCTACCGCTGATGAACTCCTTGGTGCCGTCCAGCGGATCCACCAGCCACCAGCGCTGCCAACCGGCGCGCACGCTTTGCGGGATGTCGGCGTCCTCTTCCGAGAGCACCGGAATGCTCGGATCCAGCGCCGTCAGCCCGGCAACGATAAGGTGATGCGCAGCCAGATCGGCAGCCGTCACCGGCGAATCATCGGACTTGGCCGTGACTTCGACGCCTGCACGCCAGAACGGCAGAATCGCCTCGCCAGCCTGTAAAGCCAGCGCAACCACAGGTGCCATCAGCGGATGGGGAAAATTCATCGACGTCTCACTCATAGCTGAACACCCCGCGCTGGCTCAGCAGGTCGCGGGTCAGATACAGCGCCGCCAAGGCGCGGCCCTCGGAAAATTGCGGATTCTGCGCCAGCGCCGACAGTTCGCGCAGGTTGACCTTGTCGACCCGCATCGGCTCCGGCTCATCGCCTTCCAGCCGCTCTTCATACAGGTCGGTGGCCAGCACCACTTGGATTTTCTGGCTCATGTAACCGGGCGACAGCGACAGCTCGGTCAGATGTTCCAACTGGCGCGCGCCATAACCGGCCTCTTCCTTAAGTTCCCGCTCGGCCGCCGCCAGCACATCTTCGCCCGGCTCGATCAGGCCTTTGGGCAGAGACAGTTCGTATTCGTCGGTGCCGCCGCAGTATTCCTCGATCAACACTGCGTGTTCGGCATCAAGCATCGCGACGATCATCACCGCGCCGTAGCCCGCGCCCTTGCCGACCAGACGCTCGTAAGTGCGCTCCACGCCATTGGAAAATCGCAGCTTGAGTTCTTCGACGCGAAACAGGCGACTGGTGGCGACGATCTCGCGGGCAAGTACGGTGGGTTTCTGGCGCATGCAAAGCTCCTTGGCGTGAACGCGCTACTATAACGCGGCTTTCCCGATTGTTTGCGTCGGATATCTTTTCACCGTTCGAGACGTTGCCATGCCTTCTTTACCGTGGTCCGACATCGATACCGTCCTGCTCGATATGGACGGCACGCTGCTGGATCTGCACTTCGACAATCATTTCTGGCTCGAGCACCTGCCTCAGCGCTACGCCGAACTGCACGGCATCAGCCGGGCCATGGCCGAGCTGGAATTGCAGCCGCTGTTCGAGCGCCACGCCGGCCAGTTGCAGTGGTACTGCCTGGATTTCTGGAGCGCGGAACTGAAATTGTCGGTGCGTGAACTGAAACAGGAAACCGCCCACTTGATCGCCCTGCGCGCCGATGCCGATACCTTTCTCGATGCAATCAAACGCGCAGGAAAACGGGTGATCATGATCACCAATGCGCACCGCGATTCGCTATCGTTGAAACTGGAACGGATCGAACTCGCACCTTACTTCGAGCGGCTGATCAGCTCGCACGACTATGGTTATCCCAAGGAGAACCCGCAGTTCTGGGATGCCTTGCAGGCGGACATCGGTTTTGATCCGGCGCGCAGCCTGTTTATCGACGACACCTTGCCGATCCTGCGCAGTGCACGGGATTTTGGCGTGGCGCACTTGCTGGCGGTGAAAGAACCGGACAGCCGCAAAGGGCCGAAGGACACAGCGGAGTTTGCCGCAGTCGAAGACTACCGCGATCTCATTGCCGGGCTCTGATCCCTGTAGGAGCTGCCGAAGGCTGCGATCTTTTGATTTGCTTTTTTTAAAGTCAAAGTCAAAAGATCGCAGCCTTCGGCAGCTCCTACATG
>NZ_WBRZ01000080.1:0-20690 GCF_008923895.1 Pseudomonas sp. GXM4 | reverse complement strand
GCATTTATTCAACGCTGCAGTAAGCACGATTATCGTTTGAATGATCAGCGCAAAGTATTCACGAATGCGAAGATTCGGAGAGACCCAATGAGATCAAAACTCGAATACAAACTCCAACCCATCCGAGTACCAAGCGGCTGGACAATAACAATCAACAATCTGTTTGAGGTGGAGCTGACACCGGAGACTTGCAACTGGTTCTCTAGTTCGGTACTGATCGGAGGAGTCCGCCAGAGTACCGGCCATTGCTTTGACACGAGAGTCGAGCCCGAAGGGGATCCCGACGGAGAATTTGTGATTGATATGCTAACGATCGAATACGATAGAAGAGGTGAGCCAATCAAAAACTCCGAAAAGTTTCTAGGTGAATTCAGAACCAAAAGCAAAATCGAATTCATTGAAAGAATTGAAGACTTTATGATTGAGGCTTGATTACATCATTGTTCACGAATCAAAAAGATTAAAAACGGCTTTCCGAGCTAAATCTGTATTGACGCCTCAATAAGCGACACAGGAAAAATCGCAGCACAACACTGCGATTTCTCACCCCATAGAATCAATCTGCCGCCAACCGCACCTGCCTCTCCAACTCCACCTTCAACCCCGGCTCCAATTTCAACTGCCGCGCCAGTTCATCCAGATAGCTTTTCTCCATAAAATTCTCCTCATCCACCAGCATCACACTGGCGATGTACATCTCCGCCGCCATTTCCGGCGTGCTCGCCGCGCGGGCGACGTCGGTGGGGTCGAGGGGTTTGTTGAGTTCGGCGTGGAGCCAGTGTTGCAGTTCCTGGTCGTTGTCGAGTTTGGTGAATTCGCCTTCGATCAGTTCGCGCTCGCGCTCGTCGATGTGGCCGTCGGCCTTGGCGGCGGCGACCAGGGCTTTGAGGATCGCCTGACTGTGTTCTTCGACTTGCGCGGGTGGCAGGCGGTCGAGCGTTTGTGGTTCGCGTTGTGGTGCGCTGCCTTTCTGAGCGTTGTAGTTGCCGTAGGCCTTGTAGGCCAGCACGCCCAGCGCGGCGAGGCCGCCGTAGATGGCGACTTTGCCGCCGACCTTGCGGACCTTTTTATTGCCGAGCAGCAGGCCCATCGCGCCCGCGGCCAATGCGCCGCCGCCCGCGCCGGACAGCAGGCCGCCGAGGCCGCTGGAGCCAGACGAGCCACCGAGCAAACCGCCCAGTCCGCTGGCAGCCGACTTGTTGGAAGCGCCACCAGTCTTGTTCTGCAGCATTTCCTGCCCGGACTTGAGCAGTTGATCGAGCAATCCACGGGTGTTCATGTTCCGTCTCCAAACAAGGGTTATCCGGATCTAAGGCCCTCAGCCTAGTTCGAAAGTGCCCGACCCCGACCTGCGAGTGTGCTTCGAGATGTTGCTCGCCACTCAGAAGGGCATGTTTCGAGCGTTACGCAAATGAAAAAGGGGCAGGCTTCTCGGCCTGCCCCCTTCTCCCCTCCCCCTTAGAATCGCGAAACACTCCGCATCGCATCCACCAGATAGCGCATGGCGATCCGGTCGCTTTCCGATAGCTCTCGATAACGCTCCACCAGCTTCAATTCTTCGGAGTTGAGACGGCGTCTTCTGCGCCCGCCGCCCAAGCAAGGGAAGATGCCCAACATTTCGGTGATGCTCTGTATTTTTGCCATGGACGATGTCCTTCTCTATTGAGTCAAGAAACTGCTGAACCTCACATCGCCCTGCCTCTTCGAGCAGCGTCGTGTGCCCCGCCGGCACGAAGGCTTGTATCCGGTCTTGCCCATAGAATAGGAATTAAATCGGCGTTGAAAAGTGGTTTTTAGAGTAATTAATCGAAAAAAGCAGATATGCCCTCTAAATCAGAGAACCCTGTCAGAAAAATTACAGACATGTCTTGTTTCATTGCCAGATGACTCAACGCAAACAAGCCTTTTTGCCCGACAATCGAACCGATTAAGCTAGCGGGCATCTGTTTATAGTCCGTTGCGTTTGGCCGAAGGCATGACCGAACCGTAATTTCCGATCCGACAGGTGCCAGGAACGGCGCTGGATTGCACACGACAGGTTGTATTTATGCACCGCAGGAATTTGCTCAAAGCGTCCATGGCCATTGCGGCCTATACCGGTCTTTCCGCGTCGGGCCTGTTGGCCGCCCGCGCTTGGGCAGCCAATGGCGCCGCCGCCGATGGCGAGGCCCAGGCCTTCGATTTCGAAGCATTGAAGCGTCAGGCCAAGCAGCTCGCCGGCAGTGCCTATCAGGATACGAAACAGGTGTTGCCGCCAACCCTGGCGACCATGACTCCGCAGAACTTCAACGCGATCCGCTACGACGGCGAGCATTCCTTGTGGAAGGAAAACAAAGGTCAGCTGGACGTGCAGTTCTTCCACGTCGGCATGGGTTTCCGTCAACCGGTGCGCATGTACAGCGTTGATCCGAAGACGCGCATGGCGCGCGAAGTGCACTTCCGCCCGGCGCTGTTCAATTACGAGAACACTTCGGTCGACACCCAGCAGCTCAAGGGCGACCTGGGTTTTGCCGGCTTCAAACTGTTCAAGGCGCCGGAGCTGGATCGGCATGACGTGGTGTCGTTTCTCGGCGCCAGCTATTTCCGTGCGGTCGATGCCACTGGCCAATATGGCCTCTCGGCGCGCGGCCTGGCCATCGACACTTACGCGAAGAAACGCGAAGAGTTTCCCGACTTCACCAAGTTCTGGTTCGAGACGCCTGACAAGAACGCCACACGTTTTGTGGTCTACGCCCTGCTCGACTCGCCGAGCGCTACTGGCGCCTATCGCTTCGACATCGATTGCCAAGCCGAGCGCGTGGTCATGGAAATCGACGCGCACATCAACGCACGCACCACTATCGAACAACTGGGCGTGGCGCCGATGACCAGCATGTTCAGCTGCGGCACCCACGAACGGCGCATGTGCGACACCATTCACCCGCAAATCCACGACTCCGATCGCCTGGCCATGTGGCGCGGCAATGGCGAGTGGATCTGCCGTCCGTTGAACAACCCGGCGACGCTGCAATTCAACGCATTTGCCGACAAGGACCCGAAGGGTTTCGGCCTGGTGCAGACCGACCACGAATTCGCCAACTATCAGGACACTGTCGACTGGTACAGCAAGCGCCCGAGCCTGTGGGTAGAACCGACAACCGCATGGGGCGAAGGCTCGATCGATCTGCTGGAAATTCCTACGACCGGCGAGACGCTGGATAACATCGTCGCCTTCTGGACGCCGAAGAAACCCGTGGCTGCCGGTGATTCGCTGAACTACGGGTACAAGCTGTACTGGAGCGCGCTGCCACCGGTCGGCACGCCACTGGCACGGGTGCACGCTACGCGTTCGGGCATGGGCGGCTTCACCGAGGGTTGGGCGCCGGGTGAGCACTACCCGCCAGTCTGGGCGCGCCGTTTTGCCGTGGACTTCACCGGTGGCGGCCTTGAGCGCCTGCCACAGGGCACCGGGATCGAGCCAGTGATTACCTGTTCCAACGGCAAGGTGCAGGACTTCAGCGTGCTGGTGCTGGATGACATCAAGGGTTATCGGATCCTGTTCGATTGGTACCCGACCAATGACAGCGTCGAGCCGGTGGAACTGCGCCTGTTCATTCGCACCAATGACCGCACGTTGAGCGAGACCTGGCTGTACCAGTATTTCCCGCCGGCGCCGGACAAGCGTAAATACCCTTGAGGTTTTGTAGCGCCTGCCAGTGCCTCATCGCTGGCAAGCCAGCTCCCACAGTGGTGAGTTGATCACAAGACCTGTAGTCGACTCGAACCTGTGGGAGCGGGCTTGCCCGCGATGACGGCAGCGCAGACAGCGAGGCCGGACCAGACAAACCAAAGCCCCGACCCTCACCGGCTCGGGGCTTTTGCTTTCCAGCCTTCAATCAATCGCGCAAATCCGATTCATGAATCGGCTGATCCCGATGGGTCGCGCGCTGATACTGCGCCGGCCACACTGCTTTGCGCCCGCCCAGATCATCGTCGGCGTGCAGCGGCCAGTACGGATCGCGCAGCAGCTCTCGGGCGAGGAAAATGATATCGGCCTGACAGGTACGCAGAATGTGCTCGGCCTGGGCGGGCTCGGTAATCATGCCGACAGTGCCGGTGGCAATGCCTGACTCTTTGCGTACCCGCTCGGCAAAGCGCGTCTGATATCCGGGTCCGACCGGAATCTCCGCGTTTGCAGCTGTCCCTCCTGAAGACACGTCAATGAGATCGGCGCCCAGCGTGTGAAGGCGCCGCGCCAGTTCCACGGTTTCGTCCGGATTCCAGCCGTCTTCGACCCAATCGGTCGCCGAGACGCGGACAAACACTGGCAATTCCTCCGGCCATACCGCCCTCACCGCTTCAGTGACTTGCAGCACCAGACGGATGCGATTCTCGAACGAACCACCGTACTGATCGCGACGTTGGTTGCTCAGCGGCGAAAGAAACTGATGCAGCAGATAGCCGTGCGCGGCATGCACCTCGACCACGCTGAACCCCGCCGTCAGCGCGCGCTTGGCCGCGTCGACAAAGGCCTGGATCACTTCGGCGATCTGCCCTTCATCGAGCTGTTTCGGCTGGGTGTGCTGCGGATCGAAAGCAATCGGCGATGGCCCGACCGGGGTCCAGCCGCCATCCTCGGGTTTGACACTGCCATGCTTGCCGATCCACGGCCGGTGGGTGCTGGCCTTGCGCCCGGCGTGGGCCAGTTGAATACCGGCGACCGCACCCTGGGCGGTGATGAAGCGAGTGATGCGTTGCAGCGGTTCGATCTGTTCGTCGTTCCACAGTCCAAGGTCTTCGGCGGTGATGCGCCCGTCGGCGGTCACCGCCGTGGCTTCGGTGAAAACCAGACCGGCACCGCCCACCGCGCGGCTGCCCAGGTGCACCAGGTGCCAGTCGTTGGCCAAGCCGTCGACGCTGGAGTACTGGCACATCGGCGACACGGCGATGCGGTTGGGCAGGGTCAGTTGGCGCAGGGTAAAGGGTTCAAGCAGCAGACTCATGGGGCACCTCTCGAATCAGTGGGCAGGCTCCAGGGTTCTGTTTGAAAAGTCGACGAGTGACAGAAAAAGGGTGCAGCACCCGCCCCCGCGGGCAAAAATTCGACAAGACGTCACAAGGCCAATCAAGCAGTGCTTAGAGCCTAGTCGACAACCGGAGATGACGGAGGGTTCAGAGTAATTCTGTGTGTGAAAGGACGCTTTCGCGAGCAGGCTCGCTCCCACAAGGAAGCACCGTACCTGTGGGAGCGAGCCTGCTCGCGAATGGCTTAACGCGGTTCGATGTGGGCGATCATCAACTGCACAGTCTCGTTGCCACGAAACTCGTTGACGTCGAGCTTGTAAGCCAGTTCAACCCATTGAATCGTCGGGTTCGGCCACACATCGCGATCAATGCCAAATGCGATGCCATCGAGTTTCACCGAGCCGCATTCGCTTTTCAGCACCACTTTCAAATGCCGTTCGCCAACCACGCGCTGCTCGACCAGTTGAAACACACCGTGAAACAGCGGCTCGGGAAAATGCTGCCCCCACGGCCCGGCGTGGCGCAAGGCGCGGGCCAGTTCGAGGTGGAATTCTTCGACGGCCAGCGTGCCGTCCGACAACATGCGCCCGGTGAGGTCTTCTTCGCGAAGTTGCCTACGCACTTCAGCGTCGAAAGCCTCGGCGAACAACGGAAAATTCTCCTGCGGCAAGGTCAGACCAGCGGCCATCGCGTGGCCACCGTACTTGGCGATCAGGTTCGGATGCTGCGCCGCGACCACGCTCAGCGCATCGCGAATATGGAAGCCCTGCACCGAGCGACCGGAGCCTTTGAGCAGACCATCACCGGCATCGGCAAAAGCAATGGTCGGGCGGAAATAGCGCTCTTTCATGCGCGAAGCGAGAATGCCGATCACACCCTGGTGCCACTCCGGGTCGAACAGGCACAGACCGAACGGCATCGACTCGACCGGCAGATCCTTGAGCTGCGCCAGCGCTTCGCGCTGCATGCCCTGCTCGATGGATTTGCGATCCTGGTTCATGCCGTCCAGTTGCGCAGCCATTTCCCGCGCCAGATTGGCGTCGGCGGTGAGCAGACATTCGATGCCCAGGCTCATGTCGTCCAGACGTCCGGCGGCGTTCAGGCGAGGGCCGACGATAAAACCCAGGTCGGTGGAAGTGATCCGCGCAGCCTCTCGCTTGGCGACTTCGAGGATCGCCTTGATCCCCGGCCGCGCCCGGCCGGCGCGAATCCGCTCCAGCCCTTGATGCACAAGAATGCGGTTGTTGGCATCCAGCGGTACCACGTCAGCGACGCTGCCCAGCGCCACCAGATCGAGCAGTTCGCCGATGTTCGGTTGCGGTTTGCTCTCGTACCAGCCGAGGCTGCGCAGACGCGCACGCAACGCCATGAGTACGTAAAAGATCACTCCGACGCCGGCCAGCGCCTTGCTCGGAAACTCGCAGCCCGGCTGGTTCGGATTGACCAGCGCATCGGCCTGCGGCAGTTCATCGCCGGGCAAGTGGTGGTCGGTGATCAACACTTTCAGTCCGGCGCGCTTGGCCGCCGCGACGCCTTCGACGCTGGAGATGCCGTTATCGACGGTGATCAATAGTTGCGGTTCACGGGTCAGCGCGACTTCGACGATTTCCGGCGTCAGGCCATAGCCGTATTCGAAACGGTTCGGCACCAGATAATCGACATGCGCAGCGCCCAGCAGGCGCAGGCCGAGTACACCGACGGTGCTGGCGGTGGCGCCGTCCGCATCGAAGTCGCCGACGATCAAAATGCGCTGGCGTTGCTCCAATGCCGTCACCAGCAGGTCAACCGCCGCATCAATGCCTTTGAGCTGCTGGAACGGGATCAAGCGCGCCAGACTTTTGTCCAGCTCCGCTTCCGATTGCACGCCCCGCGCCGCGTACAGGCGGGTCAGCAGTGGCGGCAGATCACCAAGGAAAGGCAGCGTGGCAGGCAGTTGACGAGGTTCGATACGCATGGGGCGACGGAGGCTTCTCTTTGATTCGTGGGAAATATCAGCGGTGTCACGACCTCAGCCGCGCTCACCTTGCAGCCACTGCAACTGGACTTCGTGCTGACCGCGGTCGTCGGTGACGAAGATTGTGCCTTCGCTGATCATCACGTCCCATTTGATAACGCGCGGCATGTCCTTGGCGAGGGTCTCCAGCACTTCCTGCGGAACAGCTGCGATGTTGACGTTTTTCAGGTTCTTGATCGCCGGGATCACCTTGGTTTCCCAGACACGCAGGCTGCCGTAGGCCAGCAGGCTGGTGCGTTCAGTGCGGCGCGAGCACCAGGTCAGGCGATCGGCATCCGGCTGACCGACTTCGATCCAGTGCAGGACACGGTCGTCCAGGCTCTTTTCCCACAAGGCCGGTTCATCCACGTCTGACAGACCACGGCCGAACGACAGCTGCTCGTTGTACCAGAGCGCGTAGGCCAGCAGCCGCACGGTCATGCGTTCTTCGGTTTCCGAAGGATGACGGGCGATGGTCTGCTTGACGCTTTCGTAGACGCTGCGGTCGAGGTCGGTGAGGTTCAGTTCGAATTTGTAGGTAGTGGACGGCTGTGCCATGAACGGGCTTCTTGATACGAGGAAAGTCGGCAAGTCTAACCGATGCCGCAGGCAATCATCGAATTGATGGCAATCCAGCTGCGGCGTCTGACAGCCGGCTATGTTAAAACCCTGTATCCGTTCAGCCTTGTCCTACAGGATTTCGCATGCCGTTCACCAGCAAACCGCTCTCGGGTCTGAAAGTCATTGAATTGGGTACGCTGATCGCCGGGCCGTTTGCCTCGCGCATTTGCGGCGAATTCGGCGCCGAGGTGATCAAGATCGAATCGCCGGACGGCGGCGATCCCCTGCGCAAGTGGCGCAAATTGTACGAAGGCACCTCGTTGTGGTGGTTCGTCCAGGCGCGCAACAAGAAGTCGCTGACCCTCAATCTGAAACACCCCGACGGTTTGGCGATCCTGAAACAACTGCTGGGCGAAGCCGACATCCTCATCGAGAATTTCCGCCCCGGCGTCTTGGAAAAACTCGGTCTGAGCTGGGAAACCCTGCACGCCCTGAACCCGAAACTGGTGATGGTGCGCCTCTCCGGTTTTGGTCAGACCGGGCCGATGAAGGACCAGCCAGGTTTCGGCGCGGTCGGCGAATCCATGGGCGGCCTGCGGTACATCACCGGTTTCGAAGATCGGCCACCGGTGCGTACCGGGATTTCCATCGGTGATTCGATTGCCGCGCTGTGGGGCGTGATCGGTGCGCTGATGGCGCTGCGTCATCGCGAGGTCAACGGCGGGCTGGGCCAAGTGGTCGACGTTGCGCTGTATGAAGCTATCTTCGCGATGATGGAAAGCATGGTGCCGGAGTTCGACGTGTTCGGTTTCATCCGCGAGCGCAGCGGCAACATCATGCCGGGCATCACGCCCTCTTCGATCCACACCAGCGCCGACGGCAAACATGTACAGATCGGTGCCAATGGTGATGCGATCTTCAAACGCTTCATGCTCGTGATTGGCCGCGAAGATCTTGCCAACGACCCACTGCTGGCCAGTAACGACGGGCGTGACAGTCGCCGGGACGAGTTGTATGGCGTGATTGATCGCTGGGTCAATTCCTTACCGCTGCAGACTGTTCTCGACTTGCTCAATCAGGCCGACGTACCGGTCAGCCGGATCTTCAGCGCCGAGGACATGTTCAACGATCCGCAATATCTGGCGCGAGAGATGTTCCTGCATGCCAAGTTGCCGGACGGCAAGGACTTCAAGATGCCCGGCATCGTGCCGAAACTTTCCGAAACCCCAGGTTCATCCGAATGGGTCGGGCCGCAGTTGGGCGAACACAATGCGCAGGTGCTCGGCGATCTGGGCTATGACTCGGCGCAAATCGCTCGGCTGCGTGAAGACGGGGCCATTTGAGCAGCGCCGGGCGCTTCGGTTTTTCAAGCCATAGCCGCGCATTGAGCAAACGCCGGGCAAAAGAAACCCCGAGAAGTGGGGAGACGACTCGGGGTTAAACGGGGTCTGCTTCGAGACCCGTAGCAGCAAGCGACAAGCACCGGAGCACAATGCTTGATCTCGCTGTTATGGGGTCTGACTGACAGGGATGCAGGAAGGTTCCCACAAAAAATATTTCATCTTTACAGGGCCGGACGCTTGTCCAGAGCTGCATTGCGCAACGCCGCAATCACGCAGGGTTCCAGCCGTCCTTCGGCGATCATCACGTCACGGTGCAGGCCGTCCACCACGTCGGTCAGCAAGCGCTTGTCGCTCAACTGGGCCTGATTGAATTCGCGTTCCACCACAATGGCGCCGCTGCTGTTCTTCAGCGTCACCAGACATTCACCATGGCTGCCGCGAGGGGTCAGCGTCACCTGATACGGGCTCAGAGCCTCACCGAGCAATAGACTGATACTTTCCATCTCGATCTCCACTCAATAGTCCGAAAACACAGTGCCTGGGGCGTGTTCACATTAAATGACCACCGGCCCGAGAAGAAAGTTCTGCCTGTCGCGTCCCAACCTTGCGGGTCCGCGTCTGACAGAGCATGCACGGCGAAGATGACAGAAAAATATTCGCCGGTTTCAGGCCTCGATGAGCTCCTGCGGGGTGATCAGATAACTGTCCAGCAGACCTCTCATTAACACCGCCGAAACCGGCGTTTGCAGCCGTCCCAGCAGGCGCAGGCGTTGCTGGCGGAGCAGCGGCTCCAGATCACTCATCAAACTCTGCGCGACCGAGCCCAGCAGAATCAGGGCACGCGCCTCATGGTGCGCCGCCAAGTGATGAATCAAAGCCAGCCCATCGCCACCCTTGAGCTGCGGATCGCAGATGGCGATATCGACCGCGCCGCGATGCCCCAGTGAACTCAAGGCTGACGCCAGCGAAGGCGCGGTCAATACATCGTAGATGCCGATGGCATTGAGCATTTGATGCAATGCCATCAGCTGAAACGGGTTGGGTTCAAGAATCAGGACTTTAAGCGAGCGCATGGGCGACCTCTGGAGCGATCATCGCGGACTCTCACCGCAGTTGTCGTTCACTCTAGGGCAGGCGTCTTAAGCCTCCCATCAGAAAAGTAGCCGCGTCTTGCAGGACATTTCCCTTCTTTACGGCAGACAGCGACACCCGCTCTCGGTCCTGCGCTGAGTGATATCGGTCCAGCCACCCAACAGGCCGCGCAATTTACCGTCACCGCTGTAAAACGGCACGGTCCACTGATACACCTCGCGAGACCCGCCCTTGAACAGCAGTTGTCGTTTGCTGAAGCGCGACTTGCGGGTCTGCAACTGGGCGATGAATTCATCGT
Source organism: Pseudomonas sp. GXM4 (assembly GCF_008923895.1). Lineage (NCBI taxonomy): Bacteria > Pseudomonadati > Pseudomonadota > Gammaproteobacteria > Pseudomonadales > Pseudomonadaceae > Pseudomonas > Pseudomonas sp. GXM4. The sequence goes on along the minus strand of NZ_WBRZ01000080.1, from coordinate 10,399 downwards.
GCAGCATCCGCGCAGTGGTTTCCGGAAACGCATCGACTTCGATCAGCAGGCGCCCCTGCATCTGGTCCAGGCGCACCGACAGTGCTTCCTCGTAACTGCGATTGCAGATGATCAAGCGCCCGTGCAGATCACGGACAAACACCGGATCCGGCATCGAATCGATCAGGGCGTGCTGAAAGGCCAGTTGATCACCCAGCTCCTTTTCCGCTGCGCAGCGCAGCTTGATTACGGCTGCCAGACGCCTGTTCCACACCAGCGACAGCATTCCGAAAACGCCGATTACCCCCATCGCCCAACATGCCCACTCGACCAGCCGTTCCCAGACGGAGGGCACGGGCGGCGGCGAAACGCCTGCCAGCCACTTGAGACGCATCGCCCGCAACTCCGCCGCAGGGAACGCTTCCAGCGCCTTGTTGAGAATACTCAGTAGTTGCGGCATGCCTTTTCGTACAGCCAGATGATCGGCTTCCCACTTGCCCTCTACCAGGGCACCGACCTTGAGCATGCCTAACGGATAGAGCTGCGCGCCGATTTCGTTTTCGATGGTTGCGTAGGCTTCACCGCTCTCGACCAGCGCCCGCGCTTCGGCGTAGGTTTTCACCGAGCGTATTTCAATCGACGGATAATCGCGGCGAATCGCATCCTCCAGGGCATGACGGGCGGGCAGCACCAGAACGCGCTTGGCCAGTTGCTCGAAAGACTCCACCCGCGGGGTATTGGCATGTCCGACAAAAACCCAGCCTGCCCCTCCAAAAGCATGACTGAAATCGAGAAACGCCTTGCGATCATCACTCATGGCCAAGGTCGTACTGATGTCCGCGACCCCGCTTTGCAGGCGATCGAGCATATGGTCGGTAGAAAACGATTCCTGGTGCTCGAATTGCAGGCCGGTCATTGCGCTGACGCGCTTGAGCACATCGTTGTTCAGACCGCTCCACTGGCCATGTTCGTCCTGAAACAGGTACAACGGATATTGCACCGATGCCACCGTCACTCTGGGGTTGTCACGTATCCATTGCTGCTCGTGCGCATCCAGCTCGATAGCCTGGACACTGGCTGACGCATTGGCCTGATCGAGTGCCATTTGCGCTGCCACGCCGCTGTGTGTCCACCCCAGCACCGCCAACAAAAACAACCAGCCCAGTGCCGGTTTCAAACCTCTGTAAAACAGCATTGCCATTTCCTTCGTGATCAACTCACCCGTCCTTCGTGGGTGAAAACCCGAGCAGTGTGGCAGCAGAAACAAAAAAGCCCGTCAGGAGACGGGCTTCAAAATGTGACAGCTTTTACTGGCTTAGAGCGGCTTGCCGCGGTTGCCATGCTGGCTGACAAAGGCTTGCACGGCTTTCAGGTCGTTTGGCAGAACCGTGCAGCGCTCGTTTCGCTCAAACAAATCAGAAAGATGTGCAGGTAGTTCGAGCGCTTTTCCTACACCCGCTTTCTCCACTGCCTCAGGAAACTTGACCGGATGGGCAGTACCCAGAATGACCATCGGAATATCCAGGCTGCGACGGCATTCGCGCGCGGCTTTCACACCGATGGCAGTGTGCGGGTCGAGCACCTCACCGGTTTGCTCGTAGATGTCGGCGATGGTTTCGCAGGTCTGCGCATCGTCCACCGCCAGCGAATCGAACAGCTTGCGTGCTTCGGTCCAGCGCTCTTGCTCGACGCTGAAACTGCCGTCCTTTTTGAACGAGTCCATCAGGCCGGCAATCGCCGCACCGTTACGCCCGTGCAGGTCGAACAGCAGGCGCTCGAAGTTCGACGAGACCATGATGTCCATCGACGGCGACAGCGTTGCGTGCAGGGTTTCCTTGACGTACTGGTTGCCGCTCATGAAGCGGTGCAGGATGTCGTTGCGGTTGGTCGCGACGATCAACTGGTTGATCGGCAGGCCCATGTTGCGCGCCAGGTAACCGGCGAAGATGTCGCCGAAGTTACCGGTCGGTACCGAGAACGACACCGAACGCGCCGGACCGCCCAACTGCAGGGACGCATGGAAGTAGTAAACGATCTGGGCCATGATCCGCGCCCAGTTGATCGAGTTCACCGCCACCAGACGTGTGCCTTTGAGGAAGCTCTGGTCGGCGAAGCTGTTCTTGACCATTTCCTGGCAGTCGTCGAAGTTGCCTTCGATGGCGATGTTGTGGATGTTCTCGCCGAAGATCGTTGTCATCTGCCGACGCTGCACTTCCGATACGCGCTGATGCGGGTGCAGGATGAAGATGTCGACGTTTTCGCAGTGCTTGCAGCCTTCGATGGCCGCAGAACCGGTGTCACCAGAGGTGGCACCGACAATCACCACGCGCTCGCCGCGCTTTTCCAGCACGTAATCGAGCAGACGACCGAGCAGTTGCAGGGCGAAGTCCTTGAACGCCAGGGTCGGGCCGTGGAACAGCTCAAGCACCCATTCATTACCGTTCAACTGACGCAGTGGCGCCACGGCGCTGTGCGCGAACACGCCGTAGGTTTCTTCGAGAATTTTCTTGAAATCGGCATCCGGAATGCTGCCGGTGACAAACGGGCGCATCACCCGGAAGGCCAGTTCGTGATACGGCAGGCCGGCCCAGGAAGCGATTTCTTCCTGAGTGAAACGTGGCAGGTTTTCCGGGACGTACAGACCGCCGTCGGTCGCCAGACCGGCCAGCAGGACCTCTTCGAAATTCAGGGCCGGGGCCTGGCCGCGAGTACTGATATATCGCATTTTTTTCAAACCTTCGGTTTGAGCTGCAAGCTGCAAGCTGCAAGTCGCAAGTAAAAGCCAGACTGCTTCTCTCTTGCCACTTGCCGCTCGAAGCTTGCCGCTGCTTTTTAGTTCAAATGTTCGACACGGATCCGTACAACCGGGCCGTCGACGCCAGCCAGTGCTTCCAGCGCGGTGATCGCATCGTTGATGCGCTGCTCGACCACGCGGTGGGTCAGCAGGATCATCGGCACCAGGCCGTCATGCTCTTCGACTTCCTTTTGCATGATCGATTCGATATTGATGCCGCGCTCCGACAGGATGCTCGCCACCTGCGCCAGTACGCCCGGATGATCCTTGGCGTGAATGCGCAGGTAGTAAGCGCTTTCGCACGCTTCGATCGGCAGGATCGGATGCGCCGACAGCGAGTCCGGCTGGAAGGCCAGGTGCGGCACACGGTTTTCCGGGTCGGAAGTCATCGCGCGAACCACATCGACCAGATCGGCGATCACCGAGGAAGCGGTCGGCTCCATGCCAGCGCCGGCACCGTAGAACAGCGTCGAACCGGCGGCGTCGCCGTTGACCATCACTGCGTTCATCACGCCGTTGACGTTGGCGATCAGGCGATCGGCCGGAATCAGCGTCGGGTGCACGCGCAACTCGATGCCGGCGTCAGTGCTGCGCGCCACGCCGAGGTGCTTGATGCGATAGCCCAGCGCTTCGGCGTAGTTGACGTCGGCGGTGGTCAGTTTGGTGATGCCTTCGGTGTAAGCCTTGTCGAATTGCAGCGGAATGCCGAAGGCAATCGACGCGAGAATGGTCAGCTTGTGCGCGGCATCGATGCCTTCGACGTCGAAGGTCGGGTCGGCTTCGGCGTAACCCAGCGCTTGCGCTTCGGCGAGTACGTCTTCAAACGTACGGCCCTTCTCGCGCATTTCGGTGAGGATGAAGTTGCCGGTACCGTTGATGATCCCGGCAACCCAGTTGATGCGGTTGGCGGACAGGCCTTCGCGGATCGCCTTGATCACCGGAATGCCACCGGCCACCGCTGCTTCGAATGCCACGATCACGCCCTTCTCGCGTGCCTTGGCGAAAATCTCATTACCGTGAACGGCTATCAGCGCCTTGTTCGCGGTGACCACATGCTTGCCATTCTCGATGGCCTTGAGTACCAGCTCGCGGGCAACGGTGTAGCCGCCCATCAGCTCTATGACGATGTCGATCTCAGGGTTCGTGGCCACTTCGAAGACATCGTTGGTAATCGCAATACCGGTCGTCTGGAACTGAGGCTTTGGCGTGCGCGTGGCAATCTGTGCCACTTCGATTCCACGCCCGGCACGACGAGCAATTTCCTCGGCGTTGCGCTGAAGTACGTTGAAGGTACCGCCACCGACGGTCCCTAACCCACAGATGCCTACTTTGACCGGATTCACTGTGAACTCCCCATGAAACGGCCGACGCAGGGTCGGCCGGAAAACAACCGCGTGCTCGCGGCTCTCTGTTGATGGCCCGGCGCTGTTGCCGCCGGACCACGATCGTCAACGGTTGCCCGTGACGATGCGAATTACTTCGCGCCCAGCGCCAGTTTGGCGACTTGTGGCGCCGGCTGGTAGCCCGGAATGACCTGGCCGTCGGCCAAAACGATGGCCGGTGTACCGTTCACGCCGATCGACTGACCGAGGGCGAATTGCTTGGAAACCGGGTTATCGCACTTGGCGGCCTTGATTTCCTTGCCATCGACCATTTTGTCCATGGCGGCTTTCTTGTCTTTCGAGCACCACACTGCTTGCAGCTGCTCGTCACCCGGCGAATTCAGGCCCTGGCGCGGAAACGCCACGTAGCGCACTTCAATGCCGCGCTTGTTCAGCTCTGGCACTTCGGCGTGCAGTTTGTGGCAGTACGGGCAAGTGGTGTCAGTGAACACGGTGATGTGCGATTTGGTCTCGCCCACGGCCGGGTAGACAACGGTTTCGGCCACCGGGATGGCATTGATCAGTTTGGAAATGCCCAGGCGTTCGGTCTTCTCGGTCAGGTTGACCGGTTTGCCATTCGCCAGCTGATACAGGTTGCCCTGCACGATGTACTGGCCATCGGCGCTGGCGTACAGCACGCGGCTGCCTTTGAGTTTGACTTCGTACATGCCAGGCAACGGGCTGGCACTGATGCTCTCGACCGGAACCTCGAGTTCGAGTTTTTCCAGGCTTTGACGAATGGCTTTGTCAGCCGCGTCGTCGGCGACGGCAAAGGTGCTCACCAACGCAATGGCGGCGGCGGCGAAAATCTGGGTCAGACGCATGAGTACTCCTGAGGGCGGGCCAATGAAACGGTCAGAACGCCCGTGCGAAACACCGGGTCATAACCGTCCATCGTGCAAACCGGCAAAGCCTAACACATAAGGTCACGAGGGCCGAATGCGCCTGTCGCCACACACTCATGTGCAACTGACACATCTTCATGCTTGTACAACTGACCCACGACCACATGTGGCTGACACGCATTATTGTGGCGAGGGGATTTATCCCCGATCGTTTGCGAAGCAGCCCTGAACCATCCACCGCGATCTTCCAGTCAAAATCGAGCCAGCCGGGTTTGCGACTGCTGCGCAGCCGAACGGGGAGAAATCCCCTCGGCACAGGTCAGTGTTTCAACATTATGGGATGTGTCAGCCGCGTGGGTGGTGCTTGGCATGCAAGTCCTGCAAGCGGGCGCGGGCGACGTGGGTATAGATCTGCGTCGTAGACAGGTCGCTGTGGCCGAGCAGCATCTGCACCACGCGCAAGTCCGCGCCATGGTTGAGCAGGTGTGTGGCGAACGCGTGGCGCAAGGTGTGCGGCGACAGCGACTTGCTGATCCCGGCGACCTTGGCCTGATGCTTGATGCGATGCCAGAACGTCTGCCGGGTCATCTGCTCGCCGCGCTGGCTGGGGAACAGCACATCGCTGGGTCGCCCACCGAGCAATTCACCACGACCATCACGCATATAACGCTCGACCCAGACAATCGCCTCCTCGCCCATCGGCACCAGACGCTCCTTGCTGCCCTTGCCCATCACCCGCAATACGCCCTGGCGCAGGTTGACCTGCTCCAGCGTCAGGCTGATCAGTTCGGTCACCCGTAGGCCACAGGCGTACAGCACTTCCAGCATCGCGCGGTCGCGCTGGCCGATGGCTTCGCTCAGATCCGGCGCCTTGAGCAGTGCTTCGACATCGGCTTCCGACAGCGACTTGGGCAACGGCCGACCCAGTTGCGGCATGTCGACGCGCAACGTCGGGTCGACGCTGATCAGTTTTTCCCGCAACAGATAGCGATAAAAGCCACGCACCCCGGAGAGAAATCTCGCGGTGGAGCGCGGCTTGTAGTTTTGCTCCAGCCGCCACGCTAGGTGATCGAGGATCAATTCGCGACCGGCATTGATCAGTTCGAGATTTTTTTCCTGCAACCAGCCGTTGAACAGCGCGAGGTCGCTGCGATAGGCGTCGCGGGTGTTGTCGGACAGGCCTTTCTCCAGCCATAAAGCGTCGAGAAATTGATCAATCAGCGGATGGTCGATGGCAGGCATGGGTGCTCGGGGCAGGCAGTTTTTAACACTGCACGCAAATAGACAGTGAACGACGGGAATGGCCGCTAGTCTTTCATAGCCAGCCAGATCAAGGAACAGGGAGCATCAATGAACGAGCAGCAAATTCTCTTGGCATTTGGCGGGATCGGCGCGGCGGCGCTGGGTTGTCAGTGGCTGGCATGGCGCCTGAAGCTGCCAGCCATTCTTTTTTTGTTGCTGACCGGCATTCTTGCAGGCCCGGTGCTGGGTTGGCTCGACCCGCAGGAAATGTTCGGCCCGCTGCTGATGCCACTGGTGTCGCTGGCAGTGGCGCTGATCCTGTTTGAAGGCAGCCTGACCCTGCACCTGTCGGAATGGAAAGAGATCGGCAGCGTCGTCCATCGCCTGGTGACCCTCGGTGCGATCTCGACCTGGATCGTCATCGCGGTCGCCACGCACTTTCTGCTGGGCTTCGACTGGATGCTGGCGATTCTGTTTGGCAGCCTGACGCTGGTCACCGGTCCGACCGTAATCGTGCCGATGCTGCGGGTGGTGCGGCCAAAAGCTTCGATTGCCAACATCCTGCGCTGGGAAGGCATCGTCATCGATCCGATCGGCGCTCTGCTCGCCGTCGTGGTGTACAGCTTCATCATCGCCAGCGCTGAAGGCCATGGCCTCAAGCAAAGCCTCTTCACCTTCGGCGGGGTGATTCTCTGCGGCACCGTGTTTGGTGTCGTCGGGGGTTGGCTGCTGGGGACGGTGATCCGGCGTCAGTGGCTGCCGGAATACCTGCATAACCTGGCCTCCCTGGCAGCCGTGCTGGCGATCTTCATCGGTGCCAACCAGGTGATGCATGAGTCCGGACTGCTGGCGGTGACCCTGATGGGCATGTGGCTGGCCAACATGAAAGGCGTGGACGTGCGGCACATCCTGCACTTCAAGGAAAACCTCAGCGTATTGCTGATTTCCGGGCTGTTCATCCTGCTCGCGGCGCGCCTGGACCTGGACGCTTTGCTTGGCCTGGGACCGCTGGTGTTGATTCTGCTGTTGGTGATCCAGCTGATCGCCCGTCCGTTGAATGTTTTGCTCAGCACCGCCGGCTCCAGTCTCAGCTGGCGTGAACGGGCGCTGCTGTGCTGGATCGCGCCGCGCGGGATCGTCGCTGCGGCTGTCTCGGCGATTTTCGCGATTCGCCTGGATGAATCCGGACATGAAGGCGCCCTGCTCCTGGTGCCGCTGACCTTTGCGGTAATCATCGGCACCGTGGTTTTGCAAAGCGCAACGGCTCGACCGCTGGCACGGCTGTTAAAGGTCGCCGAACCGGCGCCGAGCGGTTTTCTGATCGTTGGTGCCAATGGCCCGGCCCGCGCATTGGGCAAGTCGCTGCAGCAACTGGGCAGTCGCGTACTGCTGACCGATTCGAGCTGGGAGAATATCCGCGCGGCACGCATGGAAGGCTTGCCGACCTATTTCGGCAACCCGGCGTCGCAGCATGCTGACGCGCATCTGGACCTGGTGGGGTTGGGGCATTTGCTGGCGCTGTCACCGTCGGGCGAGCTGAACACATTGGCGGCGATGCGCTTTCGTCATGACTTCGGTCATCAGCGCCTGTTCGGTCTGGCCAGCGGCCATGAAAGCCGCCGCAGCAATAAACATCGGGCGAGCCTGGAACACCGGGGCAATCAGTTGGGCAGTGAGGCACTGACCTATTCGAAACTGGCCGGCCAGATGGGCCAGGGTGCCGAGCTGTACAGCACAACCTTGACGGATGGGTTTGGCTGGGATGATTACCGGGCGCTGCACGGCAATCGCGCAACTTTGCTGTTCATGCGTGATGACAGCGGCTGGGTGCATGTGGTGACGCCGGAAACGGCGCTGAAGCCTGGGGCTGGATGGACGTTGCTGGCGTTGATTCAACCAGAAGGTTCCAGCGCCTGATGGATCGATTCGCTAGCAGGCTCGCTCCCACTGTATTCCTGTGGGAGCGAGCCTGCTCGCGAAGGCCGCGACTGGGTCACAGACAGACTGAAGATCCTTGCAGCACAAATCCCGGGCAACAAAAAAGCAGCCCGTAGGCTGCTTTTTTCTGCATCGGAAGCTGGGCTTAAGCCAGTTTTTCCTTGATGCGTGCTGCTTTACCCGACAGGTCGCGCAGGTAGTACAGCTTGGCTTTACGTACGTCACCGCGACGTTTAACAGCCATGCTGTCGATCTGCGGGGAGTAGGTCTGGAAAGTACGTTCTACGCCAACACCGTTGGAGATTTTACGAACGGTGAACGCACTGTTCACGCCGCGGTTACGCTTGGCGATTACAACGCCTTCGAACGCTTGCAGACGGGAACGATCGCCTTCCTTCACTTTCACCTGAACGACAATAGTGTCGCCTGGGGCGAAGGTAGGGATTTCTTTGGTCATCTGCTCTGCTTCGAGTGCAAGGATGATTTTGTTGGTCATGCTGTGCTCCTAAGGTAAATCGTTCGATCTACCATCGATACGTTGTTAACTATCGTCCCGCTCGCGGATGTATTCCTCGAGCAGCTTCTTCTCTTCTCCAGAAAGCGAGCGGCTTTCCAGAAGATCGGCGCGTCGTTCATAGGTCCGACCAAGGGACTGCTGTAAACGCCAACGCCGGATATGCGCGTGATTGCCACTCAGCAACACGTCGGGAACACGCTGATCCGCATACACCTCCGGTCGGGTGTAGTGCGGGCAATCCAGCAGACCATCCGTAAAGGAATCTTCCTCAGCGGAATCCGCATGCCCTAAAGCTCCAGGCAGCAGTCGTGTAACCGCATCGATCAGGACCATGGCCGGCAGCTCGCCACCAGACAGTACATAGTCGCCAATCGACCACTCTTCATCGACATGAGCCTCAATAAAGCGCTCGTCAATGCCTTCGTAGCGGCCGGCAATCAGGATCAATGCATCCGATTGTGCCAGCTCGCGTACCGCCGACTGAGTCAGTTGACGGCCTTGGGGGGACAGGTAAATCACCTTCGCCGCCTCCCCGGCTGCTGCCTTGGCCTGAGCCAGCGCATCTTCCAGGGGCTTGATCTTCATCACCATGCCCGGACCACCGCCAAACGGACGATCGTCCACAGTGTGATGCCGATCCGTCGTGTAATCTCGCGGATTCCAACAGGTCAGCTGCAAGAGCCCCTGTTTGACCGCACGACTGGTGATGCCGTAATCGCCAATGGCGGAAAACATCTCGGGAAACAAACTGATCATTTCTACGCGCAAGTTAGCCACGTTCAGAAGTCCGCGTCCCAATCCACCTTCATCTCGCCCGCTTCCAGGTCGACGGCCAACACGCATTGCTCCGTATAGGGCAACAGGCGTTCGCGATCATCCAGGCTGCCAGCGCAAGGCTTGACGACCATTACATCATTGGCGCCGGTTTCCAGAAGATGATCGATTTTCCCGAGCAGTTGCCCAAGGGTGTCGATGACCTTCAGACCTTCCAGCTGGTACCAGTAGTACTCGCCTTCGGTCAATTCAGCGAACAGGTTGCGCGGCACGCAGATCTCATAACCGGCCAGAAGACGAGCTTCTTCACGATCATCGAGACCCTTGAGCTTGGCGACCAGGAACTTGTCGCTCCCGCGTCCACTGACCAGCTCGACCTGTTTGACATTGCCTTCGCGCTTGAGCGTCCAGGTTTTGTACTGCAACAGGTTTTCAGTCGGATCAGTAAAGGAATAAACCTTCACTTCGCCGCGAACGCCATGAACAGAATAAATTTTGCCAATAACGATCAAATCATCGGCAGGGGCTGGCGTCGCGTTCATATTGCTCAGGCCGCAGCCTTGGCAGATTCCTTCAACAACTGAGCAACGCGCTCAGAAGGTTGTGCACCAACGCTCAGCCAGTAGGCAACGCGCTCTTGGTTCACGGACAGACGGATTTCCTGACCACGGGCAACAGGGTTGAAGAAACCAACCTGTTCTTTGTGGGAGCCGTCACGCGGGTTACGCGAGTCGGTTACGGTCAGGTGGTAAAACGGGCGCTTTTTGGAGCCGCCAAGGGCAAGACGGATTGTTAGCATGTGAACATCGTTCCTGTAGTCGGTGCTGCAAATCTAAATGCACAGCGGGCATGGGTGCCCGAAAGGCCGCATATTCTAAGGAATATCCGGACTTTTGCAAATGACTTTTTCCGGCGCCCATGGCATGCC